>JAAYKT010000372.1 GCA_012522255.1 Clostridiales bacterium | reverse complement strand
TTGTAACACCTTAAACTGTTATTTCGGTCCATAACTATTAGATTTCCAAACCAATATTTAACATGGCTGAATTATACTTTTTGCTATATGTTTGTTTTGAAATAGAAATGTGTCAAACAAATGTTACAAAGTACTATTATATTTTTCTATACAAAAATACTTTTTCCTCCTTTTTATATTTTTAATTTTACACTATAAAATTTTTGATATACTATTGTTATAGATTTAATGCAGCTAAAATTTGTTTATAAAGGAATTATCCAATAATGAGTGTAACAGGAATTATTTCGGAATACAACCCTTTTCATAACGGTCATAAATATAATTGCAATATGGCAAAAAAAATAACCGGAAGCGATTGTATTATATCAGTAATGAGCGGAAACTTTTTGCAAAGAGGAGAGCCGGCTCTTTTCGATAAATGGTTAAGATCAAAGATGGCGATTTTGGAAGGTGTCGATTTGGTCATTGAACTGCCGGTAATTTATTCATGTCAACCTGCCGAGAATTTCGCCTATGGCGCTGTGAAAATTTTAAATTCTTTGGGAATAGTTGATTATTTGTGTTTTGGAAGTGAGAGCGGAGATATAGATGAACTGATGAAAGTCACAAATATTTTAATAAACGAACCTGAATATTTTAGAAATCATGTTCAAAAAAATATATTGGAAGGCATTACATACTCAAAGGCCATTGGTGATGCGATCAATAGCATTACGGATGCGAAGATCGCCCAACCAAACAATATTTTGGGATTAGAATATTTAAAAGCTATAAGAAAACTGAAAAGTAATATCGAACCCGTAACAATAAAAAGAATTAACAATGAATATCATGATACCTGCCTTACCGGTGCAATTTCCGGTGCAACTGCAATAAGAGAAGAGATCAAACTAAATGGGTTAAGTGATAAACTTTCAAAGGCGGTTCCTAAAAGCACCTTTGACATAATGACACAAAGCTATAAGTATCAAGGCAGCCCGATATTTATCGAGGATTTTTCGGATTTGATTTTCTATCAATTAAGAAAATCAAGCTTACGGGACTTAGCTGTTTTGCCACATATAAAAGAAGGTTTGGAAAACAGAATAAAAGCTAAAAGTAACACATCAACAACTTTAAATGATTTAATAGACTGTGTTAAAACGAAACGATATACAAGAACATACCTCCAGCGCATTCTTTGCTATACCTTGCTGGGAATGACAAAGGATGATGTTTTGCATTCTAAAAGCAGTAAATCTATTGTATATATTAGAGTCTTAGCATTAAATAAAAAAGGCAGAGTATTACTGAAAAAAATAAAAGCAAATTCTTCTTATCCTATAATCAATAAAGCGGCGGATTTTAAAAGCAAAGATAAGTTCTTAAACAGAATGTTTGAATTGGATGTTCTTGCCACTGATATATACAATTTAGTCAAGAAGAACCCCGAATGTAAATTACAAAAACAGGATTATCTTAAATCACCTAATTATATGGATTAATTTTTGAATTTTATTTTTATGTTAAAACTAATGATATAAAAGTATTATGTATAGAATTAGATTGCTCAAATATAATATATAAAGTATATCTTTTTATCTTTGAGTGATGATATGAAAAAAAACAATATTTCCGGTTTTATAAGCCCCTTTATTTTTTTAGCGCTTGCCATATGTATTATAATTTATCCAAAAACGGCTTTTACATCTTCATTAGATGGTTTAAATCTTTGGTATAGCACAGTTTGTCCTGCGCTCTTACCATTTTTTATATGTGTTGAGATATTAATCGGTCTTGGAGTAATAAATCTTATTGGCGATGTCTTTCAACCTATTATGAATTTTTTATTTAATATCCCGGGTGAAGGAGCTTTCGCATTTATAATGAGTATTGCATCCGGATATCCTGTCGGTGCCAAAGTGATAGCAGACCTGAGAAAAAAAGATATATGCACAAAGATTGAATGTCAAAGAATGATAAACCTATGCAGTACTTCGGGTCCCCTTTTCGTGATAGGCGCTGTGTCAATAGGCATGCTAAAAAACTCTTACATAGCATCTACTTTATTATTTTCCCACTATCTCTCTGCTATTAGCATGGGTTTTTTAATGAGATTCTACAAAAGGGATATTAAAAGCAGGAAAGTATACCGAAGACATCCTTTTACTGCATTTTCAAAACGTATTAAGGAGAATACAAAACCATTAGGTCAAGTATTAGCTGATTCAATAGTGAACTCAATAAATCTAATCCTAATGGTTGGCGGTTATATAATTATTTTTTCTGTCTTTTCCGGTATAATATTGCAAACAGGGCTTTTAAGCATTATAGCAGACCCAATAAACATGCTTTTGCCCAAAACTAAAATAAGATCTGATATTTTTGCTGCCTTTTTCATCGGTATTTTGGAAGTCACTAATGGGGTAAAGGCAAGCGCCCCCCTTGGCATTCCATATATTGCAAAATTAGCATTAGTAAGCTTTTTTATTGGTTTTGGAGGTATTTCAATTAATGCTCAGGTTATAGGCTTAATACACGACACAGATATTGATTTCTCTTTGTATCTTTTTATAAAGATTTTTCAAGGAATCATAGCTTCATTTTATTCAATACTCTTTTTT
This sequence comes from Clostridiales bacterium, assembly GCA_012522255.1. Classification (GTDB taxonomy): domain Bacteria; phylum Bacillota; class Clostridia; order Lutisporales; family Lutisporaceae; genus JAAYKT01. The sequence continues at coordinate 11,506 of JAAYKT010000372.1, read as the reverse complement.
CACTTTTCCATATTTGTTCCTGTGTTCAGTGATAATACATTGAAACCTTTTAGTAACAGCTTGTTACCCTCTTATGTTTTTAAAATTTCCATTGCTTTTTTAACTGCATCACTGTTTTTTTTCACTTTATCGGTTTTATTAAAAATTACATCTAAGGAAAGCAGTATGTAAAAATTCTATTGTTCTAGTTGTGATTTATCTTCAAATTATTGAGTTTTCAATACTCATAGAGAAAATTATCAAACTATCTTTTGCGGTTTTTTAATTCCTCTCTATTATTTTTAATAATAATAGAGATATTTTCCACTCTTGTACCTAATTCAGCGAGTAAATCGTCTGCATAAGCCTTTGAACCTAACCTTATTTTTTTAGCATCCTGTTGTGCAGAATGCATAATTTCTCTGGCTTGTTCTGTTGCCCTTTTAGTAATTTCATTCTCATCTATCATGTCTTTAATTCTTCTGTCTGCTTCTATCTTATACATTTCAGCTTCTTTTTGAGCATCAGCCAGTATTTTTTTTCTATCTTCCATGCTGCTTTGCAGTCTTTCTTCGCATTCTTTCTTGATATTTTCTGCTTCTTTTTTGGCTTCGATTAATATTTTTTGTCTTTCTTCCTTAATCCATTGTGCTTGTTTTAATTCATCAGGCATTTTTATTCTAACATCACTTATGATTTCAAGTAATTCTTCCTTGTTAACTATTACCTTTGTTGATAAAGGTAGGTTAGCTGCTTTATCAATTATGTTTTCAAGAGCATCAAGTAATAAAAGTACCTCCATTACATTACCCCCTATTATATTTCCTTTTAATTTCATTTTCTACTTTACCAGGAATAAGTCCTTTTACGCAACCGCCAAACCTGGCGACTTCTTTTACAAGGCTGGAACTTAGATATGAGTATTTACTGTTTGTCATCATAAAGATTGTTTCTATTTCTGAACTTAGCTTTCTATTCATTAAGGCCATTTGAAATTCATATTCAAAATCTGAGACGGCTCTTAAACCTTTTATAATCGTTGTAGCCTTCTTTTTCTTCATAAAATCAATTAAAAGTCCTTCAAAACTATCTACTTCTACATTTTTTATATGTGAACAACTTTCTTTTATAAGGTTAATTCGTTCTTCTACAGTGAATAATGGAGATTTACTTGTATTTATCAATACTCCGACAATAAGCTTGTCAAACAAATAAGATGCCCTTTCTATGATATCAAGATGTCCGTTTGTTATCGGGTCAAAACTTCCCGGATATACGCATATCCTCATCTTCATCCTCCTTGTTATCTTCGTTAACTGTATAGAACTATAATTGACTGTTACCATAGATCTTTTTTTTAATTAATTTTAAATAACCATTAATATAGCTTTCCGGTTCTTTTGAATCTTGTTCTATAACAACTATCCCGTTTTTTGTAAGTATGTTTTTATGGTCAATCATTCTAAGAATATCAAAATAAATATTACTTTTATAAGGGGGATCAGCAAATATTATATCAAACTTTTTTCCCCTATCGGCTAATTTACAGATAGCATTTTTATAATTCATGTTGACTATCTCAATATATTTTTCTATACCAATTTTTCTTATATTGCTATTTAATATTTCTATACTTTTTATGCTTGCATCTACAAAAATAACCTCGGCTGCTCCTCTGCTATAAGCTTCTATGCCTATACTACCGCATCCGGAAAATAAGTCCAGAAATTTAGAATTGATAACATTATCACCCAATATACTGAATAAAGCCTCCTAAACCCTATCAAAAGTCGGCGTAATGCCATCTGTGTCTATCTTTTTCAATGTCCTTCCTTTGGACACACGGGCAATAATCCTCAAGAAAAAATCTCCTTAGAAAAATTATCAAATTTAATTGAAAGTTTTAATTGTATAAAAAACTTCTAACTGCAAAGGCTATAAGCAGGGATAGTAGTAATATACTATATTTCCCCCATAGAGCTCTTCCTTCAATTTCTCCTCTCCCTATACCGGTGAAAAGCTCACCGGTATTTAACTATGTACTAATTAAGTGCTATATCAGAAAGCCTTTTTTCAAATCTATTAAGAAGATGATTAATCATCTTGTTATAGGTTTCATCCTTTAGCAAATCTTTTTTATATATAAAATCAACAGCTTTTTTTGAATCACTTATAATTTCATAATCCCTAAATATATCCAAAATTTTGAATTCGGGAAGCCCATGTTGCTTGATTCCGAGGATTTCGCCGCTTCCTCTTAACTCCAAATCTTTTTCTGCCAATTCAAAACCATCATTTGTTTTTGCCATGAATTTAAGCCTATCTTTAGCTAATCCTGACTTTGTATCAGATATAAGTATACAATAAGACTGAAATTCTCCTCTTCCAACCCGGCCCCTTAATTGATGCAACTGTGCAAGTCCAAATCTTTCTGCATTTTCAATAACCATAACAGTAGCATTTGGAATGTTTATGCCTACTTCAATAACTGTTGTTGAAACAATAATATTAGTTTTTCCGTTTATAAAACTTTTCATAACTTTATCTTTTTCGTCATTTTTCATTTTACCATAAATCAGACCTATTTTGTACTTCCTGAAAAAATTTGTTCGTAAAAAATCATGATATTGTTTAGCAGATAAAAGTTCAAGTTTTTCGCTTTCTTCTACCAGCGGACAAACAAAAAAAGCCTGTCTTCCTTCATCAATCAAATTTTTGATGAATTTAAACAATCTATCTTTTTTATCCGATCCTATATAATAAGTGGCAACAGCTTTTCTGTTTGGAGGAAGTTCATCTATTACCGAGATATCCAAATCACCGTATAATACCAAAGACAGTGTCCTGGGTATCGGAGTTGCAGACATTACAATTGTATCCAGATTATTGCCTTTTGATTTTAATGAACCTCTTTGCATGACACCAAATCTATGTTGTTCATCAGTTATAACCAAACTAAGATTTTTAAAAACTAAATTTTCATTTAAAAGTGAATGAGTTCCTATTGTAATATCAATGGAACCATTTTTAATATTCTCGTATATTTCTTTTTTATTCTTCAATGATTGGCTTCCCGTAATCAATCCAACCTTTATACTGAGTTGTCCCATCTTTATAAAGTTTTTTATAGTATTAAAATGTTGAACCGCCAGTATCTCCGTTGGGGCCATCATAGCACATTGAAAGCCGCTTTTTACACAATTCAACATTGCTAAAAATCCGATTACAGTTTTACCTGAACCCACATCTCCTTGAATGAGTCTGTTCATCGGCTTAGCTTTTTCCATATCATTTATGATCTCATCCAGCACCCTTTGTTGCGCCTTTGTCAGCTCAAAAGGAAGTTTTTTTAAATAATCATATACAGACTCTCTTTCTTTAAAAGCGATTCCCTGTTCTATTTCCTTTGTTCCCTTTATATGTAAAAGTGCAGTTTGAACCATAAAAATTTCTTCAAATTTAAGTCTCCTTTTTGCAAGCTGCAAATCATGTTTTGAATTAGGAAAATGAATGCTTCTTATTGAAAAATTTATTTCGGACAGATTATATTTTTCTCTGAAATCAGCAGGAAACAAATCAGTGATTTTGTTTTTCACAAAATTTAATGCCTTATACACGGAGTTTCTCATTTCTTTTTGACTAATGCCTTTGGTTAGGGAATATTCAGGTACAATTCTCATGGTATGTATGGCATTATTGTTCACCTTTTCGTATTCAGGGACCTCTATTTGGACGACATTATTAATAAATACGGATTTTCCTGAGAAAACAACTTTTTCACCGTGTTTAAACAGCAACTTGGCAAATCTATTATTATAAAATATAATCCCTATGGAACCTGTTTCATCTTTGACAATATATTTGGTTATTATTGTGCCTCTCTTGCTTCGCATTTCTAAGGGCCCGGAATCTATAGTCCCTATAAAATTGCATGTAATGTCCGGTATTATTGAACCGATTTTAATAATTTGCGATTTATCTTTATAACCTTTAGGAAAATGATATAGCATATCATAAATCGTGTATATGCCTAAATTAGCATAGAGTTTTGCTTTATATTCTCCTATACCCTTCAATACTTGTATATTCTCTGACAAACAATCCATAAAACATCCTCGTATTACTCAACTGATATAATATAGTAATATAATTGCTGACCTCCAAAATGCAACTCCACATCGCAATCGCAATATTTTTCTTTTATGTCTTTAAATAAAATTTCCGCTTCCTTTGGATCAACCTCATCTCCATAATACAAGGTTATGAGGGAAGAATCCTCATCCACCATCAGATCCATTGCTTTGTTAACAACTTCAGTTATATCACTGCCAACAGATTCAATTTCATTTTCAATTAAACCTATAATATTTCCTTCTTCTATATCAACACCATTAAAATTAGAATTCCTCACGGCATATGTTATAAGCCCGGTCTTTACATCATTTATCGCATGTTGAATTTTCAACTCATTCTCACTTAAAGTCCTATCCTGATCGACAGCCATAATTGCAGCCACACCTTGAGGTATTGTTTTTGTTTGTGCAACCAAAATATTTTTTGAAGTCAAATATTTCACTTGTTTAGCCGCAAGTATTATATTACCATTATTAGGTAAAATAATAATATCATCTGCATTAACCTTGTTTATACTGCTTAAAATATCTTCTGTACTTGGATTCATAGTTTGTCCACCTTCAATAACTTCATCAGCTCCCAAGTCCTTAAAAATACTTGTTATTCCAGAGCCCACTGCAACTGCAACAATGCCGATCTTTTTCTTACAACTTAATTTGTCTTCATCATGTATAAGTGTTTCCCTATGTTGTTCCCTCATGTTATCTATTTTAATACTTGACAAACGCCCCAATTCTATTGCCTTCTCAAGCACAAGCCCCGGACTGTTTGTATGAATATGGACTTTTATTAAATTTTCATCCCCGACAACTATCAAAGAATCACCCATGCTTGTAATGGAATTTTTAAAAAATTCATGATTCATTGACTTCCCTTTAATAAAAAATTCAGTACAATAACCAAATTCAATGTCTTCCGTTTCGGATTTTGTTATTTCGTCAATGGTTTCTATTTGAGTTGTTTTATCCGTCACTTGTATTATCCTGTTTGTATTTAGATAAAATAGCATACCGTTAAAAATATTCACTAAACCTTTTCCGCCTGCATCTACTACATTTGCCTGTTTTAATACGGGCAGCATATCAGGGGTTTTATCCAAAGTCCTATTTGCCTGATTGACGACTTCTTCTAAAAAGCATGATAAATCCGTTGTTTTATCGGCTATTTTTATGCCATGTTCCGCACTTTCTCTAATAACAGTCAGTATGGTACCTTCGGTAGGCCTCATAACTGCTTTGTATGCGGTTTTTGAACCTTCCATCAGTGCATTTGCCAATGTTTTGCTGTTTATCTGCATTTCTTTTTTTAATGCTTTGGCAAAGCCTCTTAATATTTGAGACAGTATAACCCCGGAATTTCCTCTTGCACCCATAAGAGAACCGTTTGCAGCTAATTCTGCTATGGTAAAGACGTTGTCATCTTTAGCGTTATTTATTTCTTTAATGGCAGAATTCATGGTAAGGGACATATTTGTTCCGGTGTCTCCGTCAGGTACCGGAAAAACATTAAGTGAGTTAACCAATTCTTTGTTATTTTCTAAATTATTTGCACCTGAAATAAACATATTTTTAAGATATAAACCATCTATTACTTTCTTCTGTTGGCCAGCCAAAATATGAACCTCCTTAATAGAGCTATACTCTAACTCCATGTACATTTATATTAACCTTTTTTACTTTTAACCCTGTTAAATTTTCTATGGTATATTTTACTTTACTTATTATATTATCAGCAACAACCGAAACTCTTGTGCCGAACTCTACTATAACATATAAATCTATTACTATTTCCTCAGCCTCTGAAGAAACTTTTACTCCTCTACTAAGGTTCTCTTTTTTTAAAAGTTCAACTATACCGTCCTTGGCACTTTTCGAAGCCATCCCGACAATGCCATAACATTCCATTGTGGCCAGTCCTGCCAAAGAGGCTAATACATCGTCTGATATATTAATTTCACCATATTGGGTTTTAATTTTACCGGACATTATATCCCCTCCCTTTTTAAGTATATTCTATATTATATGCAAATTTTGTTCAACTTTCTAAAGAAAATAATTAATTCCTTACCACCACCGCCCGTCTCCGGTCATTGGTAACTTAATATTACAGATTACTTGTTACTAAGTTACTGTTCACATAGTTTGCATAATGCTTTCAATGCAGAGATAATAGTATTTGATTGATATTACTTTGTGTAAGGGCTTAAAGTATGTTAGCGAAAAGTCGGATAAACAAAATCACATGTGACTTAAGGAGATTTTTTGCTCAATTTTTTCATTAACGGGGATTATTTGATTTCACCCAAAATAAGCTTACAGACAATTAGCATTGTAACTCGGCAATCGCATCAAATACAATAAACTGCTATCATGGATGAGTTATAGCGTGAACTGTAACTATTACTATTCACAAAAAATAATATTTGTTTTAAATCATTGTAAATTGTATAATACTTATGATAGAATTATAATGTTTTATTTGATAGTTATACAACCGAAGGAGGTGTATATATATGGCAAGACATTGTGAAGTTTGTGGCAAAGGCATGTTATCCGGTAATAAAGTGAGTCACTCCATGAGACACAGTCGAAGGAAGTGGCTTCCAAATTTAAGAACAGTTAAGGCCCTTATTGATGGCACACCTAAAAGAATCAGTGTTTGTACACGCTGCTTGAGATCAGGCAAGGTGCAAAGATCAGTATAAAAAAGAAATAATACTTGCAGGTCCATATAAATGTCAAACCTAAGAACAGGTTTGAATTGCCCGTCGGCAATTAGTAATTTTATGTTTTTGCCTTAAACCGGAACAGTAAGGACCTATTAAAATTTTACGGAGCTTTATTTGTTTGTCTACAGGATAACAAAACTATGGCTATATTAACACTTATACAAGTAAATACCCGCAATAATAAGTGATATTGCCGATAGAAATATCCATCCAATGATTGGCATAGTTATAGTTAACAAAACACCAAAGCCTACAGACGATATTAATAAGCCTAATATTCTTTTCTTTTTATAGCTCAATTTAATTACCTCCTGTGCTTTTCAAAAATTTTAAAAAACAAAAGACCATTACACTTCATAATATTAGTGTCATGGTCTTTTTGATACCATTATTTTATTTATTTCCAAATTCCTTCATCTTGCGTATGGTTTTACCAACATCTTGAGATTTAAAGATAGCAGAACCTGCTACAATGATTTCAGCTCCGCAATTAATCAATTTTTCAATATTGTTTAATGATATGCCTCCATCAACCTGTATTGGTATATCACTCCCGCGCTTTGCCAGTAAATCTTTTAAGGTTGTTATTTTTTCATACATATTATTGATGAAGGTTTGTCCGCCAAATCCCGGGTTCACTGTCATAATTAATATCATGTCAAGATATTCAATTAAATACTCTATTGTGCTTATCGGTGTTGCGGGATTCAAAGCTATTCCCACTCCCACATTGTGGTTCTTTATTGTTTGCACCAACCTGTGCAAATGGTTTGATGCCTCAACATGTACAGTTATAATATCTGCTCCTGCATCAACAAAGTCTCTTATATATAGCTCCGGATTTGTTATCATTAAATGAACATCAAAAGTAATATCGGTTGTTTTTCTTATACTTTTGACAACAGGTGCCCCAATTGTAATGTTCGGGACAAAATGACCATCCATAACATCAATATGTAACATATCCGCACCAGAATTTTCAACTACTTTTATATCCTTTTCAAGATTCGCAAAATTTGCTGATAATATGGAAGGTGCAATTTTGACCATTTCAGTACCTCCTTAATTCTCTGAGATTATTTAACATTTGAATATAATATTCATACCTTGTTTTATCAATTAAACCGTCATAAACAGCTTCCTTGACCCCGCAATCCGGTTCTTTATCATGCATGCAGGATGCAAATCTGCAGATTCTATGTCTTTGAAATTCCGGATAGCAAAACTGAAGTTCATTTTCTTGCATTTCTAACAGATCAAAAGATGTAAATCCCGGTGTATCTGCTATCATACCTCCATTTTCCAGCTTAATCAATTCACTATGCCTGGTGGTATGAGTACCCCTTTGGGTTTTTTTACTCACCTTGCCTGTTTTTAGTTTTAGATTTGGGCTGATTGAATTCAGCAGTGAGGATTTCCCGACACCGGAGGGGCCGGCAAATACAGAAATCTTATTTTTAAGAAATTCTTTCAACCCTTCTATCCCAACTTTTGTAACGGCACTGGTTCGCAACACATTATAAGGTATAGAGTTTAACATTTTGAAAGTAGATATATATTCTTCTTCAAAATCAATATCTATTTTATTGATACAAACCAGTTTCTCCAGCCCCAGATATTCGGTATAAACCAAAAGATTTTGCAATAAATTCATATTTATATCCGGTTTTTTCGCAGAAACCACAATAATTACTTGTTCCACATTGGCTATTTCCGGACGGATCAGTTCGATTTTTCTATCTTTAATATCTACTATATAGCCGGTTTTACTGTTCTCATCTATTTCAATTTTTACTCGGTCCCCGACTATTGGCTTTTTATTATGCAGCCTAAATAATCCCCTTGCCTTACACTCGTAGACTTTATCACCGATATCCACATAATAAAATCCATCTATACCTTTTATTATTGTGCCTAAAACCATACTTACCTCCCTTTAAAATTTATAGGGTGTACTTTCATGAAAACTATTATTTATATATACTTCAAACAAAACATTTCCTTTACCGTTCACTTCTATTTTTAACGGGCTATCAGCTGATGAATGAGTACTTTCGTATATTAAAATGCTTTTTTCATTTTCTATTTTAAACACGGTTACCTTCATCCTGTCCAGATTCTTTGGCAGATTGATGCTCAAGTAATAAACTTTCTCGGTTGCTTGCTCTTTTGGACCTTTACTGACAACAAAATCAATAACGCTTTTCTTGCTGATCTCCGTACCTGCCGGGACACTTTGCTCAATAACCGTACCTTTGGAGTGTTCATCGCTGTTCACTTCATTAATATTACCTCTTATAAGATCAAGCAGTATTAACTGGGTTTCTACATCTTCGATTTTTTTACCTACGAAACTATCCATAAATATTTTTTCAGGACCGCCGCTTATTATATAGTCGACCCTTGTGCCCTCATCAACACTGATACCCGGGGCGATTTTTTGTTCTATAACTATACCGCTCGGATATTGACTATATTCCTGTCTTACGTCTCCCTCGGCCAACCCCGCACTTTCCAAAATTATGTCAACTTCATCATAGTTTTTGCCTACTATAGGAGGTACCGGAATCTTTCTCGGTCCTTTGCTCACAAATACCGTAACCGGATTCGTGACTTTATTTAACTGGTTAGGCTTTGGATCTTGCCTGATTATTTCGCCTTCCGGTATATCCTTGTTATGAACTCTCTCTGCAACATCCATAGGTAATCCTAATTTTCTCAATGCTAATTCAGCTTCTTCTTCTTGCATACCCATTAAGTTCGGCACAAGTTTGGCATCAACGTTCAATAAATCCCTAAAAAGAAAGTAAGAAGTAACAAAAAGTATTGCCAAGACCAACCCGGACGTTATTGTCCAATACAGGATTTTTTTACTCCCTTTTTTACTTATACTGACTTTATCCAAATCAGTATCATTTGTAACTGATATATTGGATTTTTTATTATCTTCAGGCTCCGGGTTATTGTTGTTTTCATATTCTTTGATTGAGACAATTTTTATGGTATTATCATCAACTAACACATTTTCTTTTACAAAATCGCCATTGGGCATTATTAAAGATTGTTTAAGGTCACCTATGATTTCACCGGCTGAACAGTATCTTTTTGAGACATCCTTGCTCATACATTTTAGAATTATGTCTTCCAGGCTTTTGGGTATTCTATCGTTTATCCGGGTGGGCTTTATGGGCTCCTCCTGAACATGTTTCAAGGCCACCGAAATAGGCGTATCTCCCTCAAAAGGCAGCCTTCCGGTTATAAGCTCATATATTACGACTCCAAGCGAATAAATATCCGATTTTTCATCTGTATATCCACCTCTTGCTTGCTCCGGAGAAAAATAGTGAACGGAACCTATAATGTTACCGGTATTTGTTATTGTGCTCGATGATACTGCACGTGCAATCCCAAAATCGGTAACTTTTACGGTTCTATCCTCTTTAAGCATTATATTATGGGACTTTATATCTCTATGAACAATATGATTACTGTGTGCATTCTCCAATGCCGAAGCAATTTGAATAGCAATATTTGTTGCAAATTCAATATTTAATGAACCTTTTTGCTTTATAAGCTCTTTTAAGGTTTGACCTTTAATATATTCCATGACTATATAGTGTATATCATTTTCCAATCCCACATCATAAATACTTACTATATTTGGATGCGAAAGACTTGCCGCAGCCTGCGATTCTCTCTTGAATTTTTTTACAAAATCCTCGTCACTAGTGAATTCAGGTCTTAATACTTTTATTGCAACAAATCTGTTTAACAACCGGCACCTCGCTTTATATACAAGAGCCATGCCGCCTCCGCCTATTTTTTCAATTATTTCATATCTTTCTCCCAATACTTTACCTATCACGATTAGTTACCCTCCCTATCAACTTCTATGATAATTGCTGTAATGTTGTCAAGGCCGCCATTGTCATTTGCCAATGTAATCAGTTTGGTGCATTTCTCTTTTAGACTTACTTTTTCTGTTACAGTTTCTCTAATTTCAATTTCACTTAACATATTTGACAAGCCGTCTGTACACATAACAATATAATCCTCATTATATAAATTGAATATGCTGATATCAACATCTATATCGTTGCATGTACCTATTGCTCTTGTTATCACATTTTTCTGAGGATGTTTGCATGCTTCTTCCGGTTTTATTGTTCCGTTTTTAATCAATTCTGCGACATAAGAATGATCTGTTGTAACTTTTGTTATGTTTTTATCTTTGATAAAATAAACTCTGCTATCGCCAACATGGCCGATTATTATGCTGTCTTCAATAAAGAGTGACACTATTAAAGTAGTGCCCATTCCTTGGTGTTCTTCTTTTTCTAATGAACTCAAATAAACACTTTTATTTACATATATAAAAGCATCCTTTAATAAAAAAGCATAATCATTAATATCACAATTATGTAGTTTTATGTTTTTTTCAAAATAATCAAGCATTAAAGATATAGCCATTTTACTTGCAATATCCCCTGCTTTATGACCTCCCATACCATCAGCAATAATGCAGAAAAAAGGCTTATCCTTTTCATATATTTCCTGATAATAGAATGCATCTTCATTTTTCTTTCTTACTAACCCAATGTCGGTAACACCAAAGGCTCTCATAAAAACACCTCATAATAAAAATTAGTGCTCATACAATAAAAG
>JAAYKT010000371.1 GCA_012522255.1 Clostridiales bacterium | reverse complement strand
ATGGTATACCTTCTTCTGACAATTCTCCCCTTGTTATTGTTAATCCTTTATTAAGTTGGAATATATGTCTAAAACCTCTTGTCTCCCACTCCTCCGGTATATCACCAATCCATTCAATACCGCTGTCTTTCATCTTACGCATCGTTGCCACCATCCTCGAGTTTAGGAAGAGTAGTATTTTTAGAAAGTTTCTTTTCTTCCGCTTTAACTCTTCTTTCTAATTTTTTTATATCTTGTGACGGTGGCAGCATTTCCGGCTTAATACCTCTTTCACACAGCATATCCCGTACACTTTTGTTATTTTGTACATGCTCATCTGTTATACAAATTTCACCAAACAGGTCTTTTTCTTCAACATTATAATTTGTCATCTCAGTAGCAAGGTTCTTTGCCGCGATTGTCAGTGTGGGCAAATGATCAGCTAAGGGGCCAGTTTTTATGTTATATATATTTTTCATGTCTTTTGTGGAATAGCCTCCAAATAAAGCAGTGTCACCCTTAGAACGAATCCTTCCAAAACCTGCATCATCCACACCACGCTCGTTTATATTTTAGGATAACCTTTTTTCTGATTCCTTGAGTTTTTCCCTAGCCTCCGCCCGTTCAATATAATCTATGCGCTCTTCAATAAGTTCCTGCTTTCTAGTTTGAATTGCGAAATAACTTTGTGCTAATGCTATTTCTTCCTTCCTTGGATCACCGTTTTGGGCAATTAGATAGCAGGCATATCTTGTAATCATATAATCTTTAATATCTCTTTTTGCAGTTTTAGCTGTCTTGATCATTTTCGTGACCTCACGAAAATGATCAATCACTGTCACACCAGTCATTTCACAGGATTCCATTGCGCGTTTTATAGCTGCCTCAAAATTCTCCCAACGTTCATAACCCAATAGCTTTTGCAAATCCCTGGCGTACCAAAATTCAATATTTATCTTCCCTTCTTCAATATTATTGCAAGAATTATCGAACATTTTTTTTAAGCCAATGATTTTGTTTTTATCCATTATTCAAACACCGCCTTTAAAACTCCCTCAATGCTTTTTTCATTTCTTAGAATCTCTTTCATTATATCCTCGCTTTTTTTTGGTGGAATGTATTTATAAAAATACCGGGTAAAGGGTATCTCATAACCTATTTTATCCTTGGACCTGTCTGCAAAGGCATCCGGCACAAAAGGCAGGACCTCTTCTTTTATATATTCTTCTATATCTTTTTTTAAGGGTATTTGTTCTGTATCCCGTTTTGAGGAATCTGTTTCTACTTTACCTTTTTTTATGACCTTCTCTCCTTTATCATCGTATAAAGGCCTTTCAATGGTCACCTTCGTATATCCAAAATCCTCGGCATCAAAAATCTTGCTATATTCCGGATCTGCTTTATCAAAGGCCTTATATAATTCAACTATTCTTTCCCTGTTTTCATCATCAATAAATTTACGTTTGTTACCCAAAGATTTTGGTTTTTGTGGTATATAAAAGTCCACGGCATTTATAAGTTGGACCTTATTTTCTCTGCACGGGTCAGGTTTTTTTGAAAGTACCCAAATATATGTATAAATTCCTGTATTGTAAAACATCTGGTCCGGCAGAGCCACGATCGCCTCTAACAGTTTGTTACGCAATACATAACTGCGAATTTCACTCTCACCGCTGCCGGCGTCACCGCTGAATAAAGGTGAACCGTTAAGTATTATGGCAATCTTAGCTTCTTCTTCAGCCTTGGCAATAAGGTTTTGTAAAAACAAAAGTTGTCCGTCACTTACCCTTGGTGTTCCCGCTACGAATCTGTTGTTTGAGGTTTTTAGCTCTGCCAATACCTTTGACCTTTCCGTCTTCCACTCCACGCCAAAAGGCGGATTGGTTATAAGCAGGTCAAATTTCTCACCGGAAAACTTATCATCTACCAATGTATTACCTTCACGAATATTTTTAACTTCCTCCCCAAGCATGAGCATTTCTGCTCGGCAGATGGCATAGGCTTCGGGGTTCACATCCTGACCGTAAAGCCTGACCTTATCATCACTGTAGCTGTCACCTAAAATATCTTCTAATTTTCTTTTTAGTGTGGTAAGCATTCCGCCTGTGCCGCAACATCCATCATAAACTCTTAGAATTTTACCTTCTTTTTTAAAGTTTTCTATATTCCCGCCCATCATTAGTTCCACACATAGCTCTATAACTTCCCTTGGTGTGTAATGATCACCGGCTTCTGCATTTGCCTTGTATGTCCTAATGATCTCTTCAAATATATAACCCATAGCCATAGGACTGGTTGTCTTTGGATGAAAATCTACCTCTGAAAAAGCCTTTACTACTTCAAAAAGTATACCCTTTTTAATCATAAATTCTACTTCTTCACGAAATTTCAGGCCTTTTAAAATCTCCTGAACACCGGGAGAATATGACTTTATGAACTCCAAAAAGTTAGAATTTATGTTATCGCTGTCTCCAACCAACTGCTCAAGTGTTACACACTTTTTATTATAAAAAGGGACACCATATTTCTTCAAAACAGCCTGCTCTATCTGAATATCAGATAACTGTTTATTTTTACTGAAAAGTGCTAAAAGCTCCGATATTTTTTTATTCTTATCTGCCAAAATACAATCGAAGCGCCGAATCAATGCCATAGGTATAATAACATTCCCATACTTTTCCGGAGTATAGGGTCCTCTTGTTTTATTTGCAATGCTTTTTACCAGATTTATTTTGCCGGTTACATCCGCTGTAAGCATATTGTTAGTCACTTATATCTTCTCCTTCAAAAAGCTCTAAAAGCTTTATATTTTTGTAGATATTATCCCTGCCAACCTTTTCTTTTTGCAACAAACCTTTATCCGTTAGCTGATCCAAATATGTTGCTGCTGTTTGCCTGTGGATGCCCATGTCGACCAAATCCGCATTTCTTACATACACCTTTTTAAATATCAGCTCTATCACCTCGGAAAGCAAAGATTTTTGTCCTTTTAAATCATTGAGGAATTCTTCTCCTGTGTACTCAATTATCAATAATTTTATCTTTTCTACAATTTCCAATGTTGTTTTTGCTGTATTCTTAAAAGAATTAAGCATGTACTCAATGAATTCATTATAGTTTTGTGTCTTTCTTGTCGTTTGTAGCAGTCGGTAGTAAATACCCTTATTTTTTATAATGTATGAACTGGCATATAGAATCGGATATGTAAGATACCCTTTGTGACAAAGAAACAGAATATTAAGTATCCTGCCCGTTCTTCCGTTGCCATCCCTAAAAGGATGAATGCTTTCAAATTGATAATGTGCCAAAGCTATTTTTATAAGAGGATGTATAAGATATGTATCGGCATCGTAGACAAAATCAAGCATATCAATCATAAGCTTCTGCAACAGGGATTTACCATGGGGAGGGGTATACAAGATATCTATACCTCCCATTGCATTGACATTGGCCAGTCTTGTCAAATCACTCTGAAAATTGGGTAGATTGGTTCTGATGTTGTGTGATTTTTTATTCACCGGCTTATTAATCTCTTCAATATCGCTAAGGGATAAAATCCCCTTTTCTTTTAAGCTGCTATAACCGATAAATAAAGCCTCTTAATAATTTGCTACTTCTTTTGCTTCCTCGGTCTAGTTTTTAAAAATGTACCCCGCATACAAATCGTAGTTGCTTGTTACGATGTTTTCTATACCGCTGCTGACTTTTGCTCCTTGCAGCGATAAAGTATCAAGTAATATGTAAGGTGATGGCAATATACTGATTGCATAATTTAATAATTCTATTACCACACGAGTGTCTTCTGCAAGCTTTTGCAAACCTTTAGTTTCCTCAATCTGGATAGTGGTTATAAAAGGGATATCGTTGTAAGGCATATCTTTATCTAACATAAAATCCTCCAATATTGAAAAAACAACCTTTCCATTCTCTTACAAATTATACTCCAAGAAGAGGATAAACACAATCATTAATTATGTCGATAATAAACTTATATTTCAACACGTATTCAAAAAGTGCCTCTGCTTTGCTATAGTAGTAATAATCAAATAAGGCTTATAATTCCTTCATAAATTACAAGCCTTATTTGTATATAATTTTTAATTACCCTTTACTTCCCTGCTTTATTTTTTATATATTTCAGCGATACGTTGGTTTTACTGGTTTTACGGGATTGTATTTCAAATTGTTTTAATGAAGAAACGAAAGGAGTCAGTTTTGAATATCCGTAGTTCCTTGTGTCAAAGTCAGGGTATCTCCTATTTAACATATTGCCCACATCACCCAAAAACGCCCAACCGTCTTCATCGGATGTTTCTGTAATTATTGTTTTAATGGTACTGATTATTTCTGTAATGCTTGTCATGCTTGGATTAAGTTTACCGTTCTTTTCTGCATATCCTTTGTTATTGTTTTCGGGATTGATGGCTGTCGATGCCAATACCTCTAAGTACTTGAACTTTTCACAAGCAGCAATAAATGGCGAAGGGGTCTTCTTTTCACCCATGCCTAAAACATACATTCCTGCTTCTCTTAAACGGGATGCCAACCTTGTAAAATCGCTGTCGCTGGAAACTATGCAGAAACCGTCCACGTTTTGTGAATAAAGTATATCCATTGCATCTATGATAAGTGCCGCATCCGTGGAATTTTTGCCCGTGGTATAGCCGTATTGCTGAATGGGTGTTATTGAATAGTTAAGCAGCAGATTCTTCCAGGAGGATAGTTGTGGTTTTGTCCAATCCCCGTAAATCCTCTTATAGGTAGGTGTTCCGTGGTTTGATATCTCGTCAAATATAAATTTTAAATATTTGTCGGATACGTTATCCGCATCGATAAGCACGGCAATCCTTTTATCTTTATCCATAAGTCTCCCCTCACATCCGATATTTACATAAGTATACCACATTAACGAACGTTTCTTAAAGAGTACGACTTATATCTTTTACAGATAAGTCAGATTTTACTTCTTCGTATAAAGTTTTATCGTATAAAAATTTATTCTAACTCATGTATAAATAGTCCTGATTTGAGTTTTGGTTCAAACCATGTGGATTTTGGCGGCATTGTCATGTTTTTATCGGATATATTCATTATTTCTTCCATTTTAGTGGGGTGCATTGAAAAAGCAACAGATTCACCTGCGTTGACTCTCCTTTCCAATTCCTCCAGGCCCCTTATGCCACCGACAAAGTCAATCCTTTTATCTTTTCTCGGATCCTTTATCCCCAAAATCGGTGATAAAAGGTTGTTTTGCAGTATAGATACATCAAGGCTGTCTATAAGGTCACCAGAGTCAAAACTGTCTTCTTTGGCTATAAGTTTATACCATTTACGGTCAATATACATGCCAAATTTATGCCTGCTATCGGGCTTGTATCCATTTTTCCCTTTATACTCCTCAATTATAAAGTTTTCTTCAACTTTTTTTAAAAACTCCTTGAAAGAATAACCATTTAAATCCTTTACCACTCTATTGTAATCCAATATTTTTAGCTTGTTATGAGGAAACAGAACCCCAAGAAAATAATTGAATTCTTCACTACCTATATAATCGAGGTTTTCTTTTCTTCTCATCTTCCCTACTTCCACGGCTGCAGCAGAACGATGATGCCCATCTGCTATATATAGGATGTCGACCTGTTCAAAGTATAAAACCAACCTTTTTACAACGTCTTCATCATCTATAACCCATACAGTATGACCGATATTATCATCGCTTTCAAATTTATACAACGGATTATTTTTGTCTGCCCAATCGTTTATCATCTCGTCTATTTCGTCCATTACCTTATAAGTCAAAAATATTGGGCCTGTGTTGGCATTGCAATACTTAACATGCTTAATTCTGTCTACCTCTTTGTCCTTCCTTGTCTCCTCATGCTTTTTTATTATATTGCTCATATAATCATCTATAGAGACACATCCCACCAAACCCGTTTGTGTATGTGTACCCATTGTTTGCCTGTATATATATAAACAATCTTTTTTTTCTTTTATAAAAATACCGTCTTCCACCATTGACTTCAGGTTTTCTTTAGCTTTTTGATATACCTTTTCATCATAAATATCCGTCCCTTGAGACAAATCAATCTCGGCCTTATCCACATGAAGAAAGGAGTAAGGGTTGTTTTTTACCTTCCTCCTCGCCTCTTCACTGCTTATTACATCATAAGGCGGTGCAGCAACCTTTGATACCAAATGGGATACAGGCCTCAGTGCCTTAAATGCTTTTAGCAATGCCATCAAACTCTCTCCCTTTTATAAAATCATATACTATATCCACTATTTCATCGCCTATTCTTTCTTGTGCCTCCTTGGTGGATGCACCTATATGAGGTGTCAAGGATACTCTTTCATGGCTTAAAAGCACGGGGTTTATAGCCGGCTCTTTTTCAAAAACATCGATGGCTGCACCTGCAAGTTTCCCTGTATCCAATGCCTCTATCAGTGCATTTTCATCTATGACCCCACCTCTGGCACAGTTTATCAAATAGGCACCGTCCTTCATCTTGCTGATTTCTTCTTGTCCGATTACTGCTTTTTCTCCGCAGTTAAAAGGTACATGCAGTGAGATAAAATCAGAAGTGGTAAGTATTTCATCCAACTTACAATACTTATACAGCTTATTACCCACCATTGGGCCTGTAATATCATAAAACTTAACTTTCATACCCAAAGCTTTAGCTTTTTTTGCAGTCTCTCTGCCGATCCTTCCAAAACCTATTATTCCTAATGTCTTGCCGCACACTTCTATACCTTTGTATTGGTTTTTATTCCATTCCCCTTTCCTCATGGAGACGTTTGCACAGTGTATGAACCTTGCCATGGTAAAAATATGCCCGATAACAAGTTCTGCGACAGAAGCACTGCTGGCATTTGGAGTGTTCCTCACCATTATGCCTTTTTGTTTGGCATAATCTACATCAATATTATCTACTCCTACCCCACCTCTGATAATCAATTTCAGTCGTTTTGTTCTGTAAGCCGCATCAATAATGTCTTTGTCTACGATTGTTGCCGAGCGTACAACCAGCACATCAAAATTTTCTATTTCTTTTATTAGTTCTATCTTTTGAAAATGTTTTTCAACAACATCGAATTTCATGTTCACAAGTCTTTTTAACGCTGTTTTTTCTATACCATCTGTTACTAATATTCTTAACATTTTTATTCTCCTTTCAAGTGTTTGTGGTTAGTTGTTAATTCAACCCCAATATATCATCAATGTTATCTAATAGTCCTTTTACATCATCCAAAGTATAATCCCCCATATGTGAAATCCTAAAGGTTTTATTTTTTAACTTTCCATACCCGTTGGATATCTGATATCCTCTATCTCCTAATTCTTTGTTTAACAATGCTATATCTAT
>JAAYKT010000370.1 GCA_012522255.1 Clostridiales bacterium | reverse complement strand
CCTTACAAGCATGGGGTCACAGGTTCGATCCCTGTTGCGCCCACCATCAGAATTTGCATAGGGTTCCAATTTTTGGAGAGAGGATATAAAACATATCCACAACTTCAAAAGAGCGGAGCCTTTTTTGCTATTATTGAAAAAATGAGTTGGATTGCGAGGATTAAGAGCGACTATTTTAAAAAAACATTTTCAAGTGATGAAATTTAACGTGTTAAGGTTATTTCGAGTATTTATTTAAACTCAACAAACCACTCCAATATTTGAATATTTCTACTAAGCAACCCACTGTGCGCAATTTCGGTTTACTACAAGCGGTAGTCAACTGCCTTCTGTCACTTTCTTTCCATTGAGCTTTTATTAAGTCTTGCTTAATTGACATTGGACTTTCGAAAACAAAGTAAGTAGTATATTAAGTACGGGCATTAATAGCGAGGTAAACATGAAAAAAAGTGCAATTTTACTAATAATAGTCGTGCTGTGCATATCCACACTAAGTCTTGGTTGTAGTAATTCAGAGGTTAATCTTTCGAAAGTGCAGTTTATCGCCCATCGTGGATTGAGTGCTGAATACTATCAAAACACACTTGAGGCTTTTGAAAAAGCGGCTGAGAGTGGTTTCTTTGCTGCTATTGAAACAGATGTTTGGCTCACTTCAGATGGTGTTTGGGTCTGTACTCATGATAGAGATCCTTTTGAAGACTCTTCCTTGCTCATAGACGAAATTCCTTTTGAAACAGCTAAAAAGCTGCCTCTTGCCAGATCAAAATCTAGAGGCGTGGCAATGGATAAAAATATTTTTATTTGCTCCCTTGAAGACTATCTTCAAGTTTGCTCAGATAACAGCCTAATTGCAGTAGTTGAAATTAAAAATAACTATTCCAAGGAAGACCTTGCTGACCTCATTGAACAAATACACCTAAAACTTTCAAATGACAACTTTATGTTCATTACTTTTTTTACAAATAATATTTTGTTAATACAAGAGCTAGACAATACTATCCAAACGCAAGCCTTAGCTTCGAAAAGAAAAGACATTTCTTCTGCACTCAAGAAAAACTACAACTTAGGTGCATCTTATAAAAGATTAACTAAACTAAATGTTAAAAGAGCCAAAAAGAAAAATCTTATTGTAAATGTATGGACAGTGAATGACACCAAAATAGCAAAAAAATATATTAACATGGGCGTTGATTTTATTACGACCGATAAAATTCTAATATTTGATTAGGCAAAAAAAGCCTCCTTCCAAACAACTATAAAGTCAAAATTTCACACAACAACTTCGCAAGTTAGATTT
Organism: Clostridiales bacterium; assembly: GCA_012522255.1. Classification (GTDB taxonomy): domain Bacteria; phylum Bacillota; class Clostridia; order Lutisporales; family Lutisporaceae; genus JAAYKT01. Next base: position 485 of record JAAYKT010000370.1, on the reverse strand, counting down.
TCTTTGAGAATAAGGTCTTTAAACTATCCTTTACTGGTTTAAATCAATTCCTAACTATATTTTCACACAACAACTGCGTAAGTCGAGAGGGTTGAAAATTTAACAGGTATTTTAAAAGCATAAATTTTCACACAACAACTGCGTAAGTCGAGTTTCACACAACACAATAGATTAAGTGATAAATGTAAAAAAAGACCTCTTTTCTTTGAAAATAGGGCCTTTAGGGCTATGTTTTGTTAATTTGTATCGATTGCTAATTATTTTTCACACAACAACTGCGTAAGTCTAATCTACAATAGCGACATGAGACCTTTTCCTTTATAAAACTTATTTTAATGATATAATATCAGTATATTTTATGTTTTTAGGAAGAGCATTATGGAAGAAAAAGTAAAAGCAACTTCGCTTGGCGCAAAAACTTGGTCAGGGATAGTTATGTTTGGTCTCATTGGCCAAATTGCATGGGGTCTTGAAAATATGTATTT
>JAAYKT010000369.1 GCA_012522255.1 Clostridiales bacterium | reverse complement strand
CACTTTTTGTGATCCTTAATCCAAATTCTACAATTCCATTTTCCTGAATTTCAATAGGAACAGCCTCAATGAATGTATTTATTTTAAAATATTTTCGTGCATCAAGTATATCTATAACACTTAAATTTTCTTTTCGAAGATAACCTTCAATGCCATTTACATCTATTTTTAAAAAGCTTTCACCGACATATTGAACCACTCCTGCAATTGGAGTTTTGCTTTTTATTGCTTCCCCAATTTCTTTAAGGGTATTTGATAACATACTGTCGTCATTAATGCGTAAACAGTAGCATATGGCTAACCTATGTTGATAATCAAGGTATTCTTTGGGATTATTTATGAGAACAAAATTTCCTGAATTTAGAAGTTGCTTTGCTACTTCTTTTAAAATTGGAACACTGTCCGTTCTCGCTAATAAATAAAAGCTTTCAATGCCCCTTGACATTCCAAGTTTGATTCTTCTTAAATATGGATAAATCCCATAATTTGAAAACGTTTCAACTTTCGCGACCAAAACAACCCCAACTTTTAATGTATTCGATGCAAAGACTAAGGGAGTATCGTCGTCAAAATCTCGAGTAGATATTTTATTTACAAAAGATAAAAACTCATCGGCTTCATTTTTATATTCTGTTTTTGTAATTCTTCCATGTAATTTTTTTCCAAATAAATCTAATTCTCTTAACAAAATCCTAGTAAATAACCCGTTGTCGTCTATCTCTTCAATCTTCTCATATTTTTCAAGTAAGTCACTTTCTGTATTTGAAGTTTCATCAATGAAAGTCGACATTATATTATTCTGATTTTTGCTGATTTTTAGTAGGATTTTTTTAGTTACTGTAATATCAATTGCTTTTCGAAAAGGCACATTGAGATATGGTTTTGTATGTATTAGAAATGCATCCTTAACGTATAAAGATGTAGCTTTCACAATATTTTTTGTGGGGTCATTTTCGTATTTGAGTTTTACAATTGCTTTACCTGATTTTAATATTGTATCCAGGTTTTCTTCATTAACCCAATTAATGCTTAAATCTGGAATATCAATATCGGGAAGTTCTGATGCAATTTTCTTTAAAGCTTTAGTACAAGGTGCTTCCACTTTGTAGCGAACAGCTTTTTTCCTTACTGATTTTATAGGGAAGGCAATAATATGCCAGATCCATCCTGAAATTGTTTTTACATTATCCGTTTTAAAAAAGATAATATATAAGAGAAATAGGATTATTAGGAGGAGACCACCACTAATACCATGAGATTCAAAAAATGCTTTTGCGTCTTCCCACATATTTATTGATTATTTGAATGTTTAAAATCTTCAATACAATCAATCCTATCACAGTAGAAAATTACTTTGGTACCGTTTAAGGTTGGTTGAATAACTCCAATGTTTTGGGTTGTTATTATTGAACCACAACTTTCACATTTAAGGTTCCCATTAACAAAATCTTCGAATTGTTTAGTTTTCTGTAACAGTTCCTCAATCTGAGTGTCGAGGATTGCATTTACTTTTATTTTTTTCTTTCCAAACATAGTTAAATGGTTTATATATGTTATGTTGGTTTTCAGCATGAACGCTAACGGACGGAGGATTTGCGAGGT
>JAAYKT010000368.1 GCA_012522255.1 Clostridiales bacterium | reverse complement strand
TTGAACCCAAAAAGTGGTTACCATTAAATACCAAGCAAATTGGTGATGTGCTAAAAAGGTGATTAAGAAACAATACTAATTTGCTGAACAAGGTTTAAGCAATCAACTGGGAGGGGAATTTTTGTTCAATGCCGAAAAACAATAACAACCCCCTGTCTAGTCGTGAAACATTTAGCGATATAATTGTGTTTTTATAGGAAAGGTTTGGTTGTGGTAGTTGCTATTATGAGCATTGGGGTGGTATTAGTTGAGAAGGCTTGGAAAGATAAAATGGTTCGGAACGTACAATTCGAAAACAGATAGCTTTAATGATTATGGGTTTATCCAAGATAAAAAGGGAAGTATTTATTTTAATAAAAAATCAGTTCTGTCAAAAGGTAAGAGCCTTGATTCTGGGGTTTGGGTCACCTATAACAAACGGGAAAATAGGGAGGGGAGGTTCTTTGCAGAAGATGTGCTGGTGTTAGAGAATGAAGTGGATTTCCAGGTTTTCTTAGACTATTTTCAGGACTCTTGGGAAGGCATCTCTGAGGATCCGTATCTCAGTAAGGCTTTTTTTCGTTATATTCTTAAATATGATCTTAAGCTTACTGAGCAGAGCATAATGCGCAACACCCGCCATTTGTATCCAGATGATCAAAAAGCTTTAGTGAAAGCACTATATCGTAATCCAAAGTCAATCCGTATCATGAGAAAGTTTTTAACCGACAGCTGGTTTTTAAACTATTTAATAGAAAACAGAGATAATCTTTATAAAACTGAAGGTGTCTATTATATTTCATGTTTAAGGGAAGTTCTAATTAAGCTCAAAGAGGAAAAATATTGGGAAAAGCTATATGACTCCGAGATTATATTTAAGTCGGATATATGGGAGATTGCACCTTCAGTAGTTAAAGTAAAAATTCTAACACGCCAGAACATTAATACGTTGTACAATAATGAAATAACTAGAAAGAATATTGAGCATATATACTACATAATTACTAGCGCTGATGATAAGGAAAAGACCGAACTATTAGGACTATTGCCAGAACATTTAAAATTTGAGCCGGAGATATATTCGCTATTAAGACCAATAGATAAATTGGAGATGTTATTAAGCAATTCGGAATTCTATAAGAAGGAATTGGATTTAGAGCAAGAAATCTTAATGAATTTTCCCTTAATAAGTGAAAAAGAAAAGTATGAAATTGCGGGTTATTTACCTGAAAAGCTGAAAATGAATAGTTTAATTATTAGTTATATACCTCCAGTTGAGCAGGTGAATATCCTATCGAGTATGAACAGGGACACTATCGAAAAATATTGGGGATTATGCAGCAAAAAAGTTAAGACGATGTTTATCTTTAGAAATTTCGACAATGTTGGGTATCTCAAAGATATTACAACAGAAAAATACATTAAACATCTAATTGATATGACAATTGCCAAAGATAAGAATAAGGCATTTGTTTTGATGCATAGTGAATTACAGAATGACATAGTTGAACAGGCGTGGAATCTTGAGTCAGAGCTTGATTATAAGCCATTATTGCCAAAATGTAATAATAGATATGCTGTTTATTGCGAAGGGAGACCGTGGGAGGATAAAGCGTATTGTCCACGGACCGGTAGGGCATGCAGACTTGACAATGATAGTAGTAATAATGGTTTCTATTATACACAGGGTGCAAAAATTTATCCTGATATAAGTCTGGATTGGACTCATTGGAGTATGATTGAATTCCTATCGGCATTAAATGTATCCCCAAGATTGCCAGAGTTATTTAATTCAAATGAATACACTAACCGGGTGGCAGGTTGGCTCAACAGGCTAATTGAGATAAGGGAAAGATTGAAATGTAATGTATGTGGTAAACCACTTAAATCAAACATGGAATACTCCAAAAACCTTGCTCGTTATAATTCAACCGTATTTTATTGTCCGGATAATCATGGTGGACAGATTTATATAAGTCACTGTTGGTCATGCCATAAGATAATTGATAGTAGAGAGTGTCAACATAGGGATGAGGGAGGGTTTTATGTATGTACTAATTGTGGCAGCGGAAGTAAAGCTCTAACTGTAATAAGGGACTAATCGGAAAGAACGTATCCTGTGTAGCTTTCGCTCTTGCAAAGAAACGATCTAAGCCCATATTGGGGTAATAGGACGGGAGAGTTCCGTACACTCTATGCAATGAACAGGTTGTTTGTCCTATCTGCCAGGAGCGGAGAATCTGTAAATTTGGTGAGGTTAATTGACTTGATCCCAGCATTTGTACAGCCTTAATGTTAGTACTAAGCCGGATTTATGACGCCCGAATTTGAATGAGTAGTTCTGGGGTATGCAATTGAATAGGTGTCGAAAAATAGCCATTCAAGAGCATTCTCTTGGGTGGCTCTCCTTGTGTGGTACACATGGGTGTCATGCATATGGATCAGAGGTGGGCATCCCGGTTTGACGAACAGCTCCATTATATAAGAGCAAAATATCGGCAGATAGGCTGGGTGCCTCCTTTTTAAAGGCAATACCCCCTGCATTGTATAGGTGTAGTGTAGTGGGTATAGGCATATGCCGTACCTACATTTATCATGGCATGCCCCCCGCTCCTTGAAACTGTGCAAACCCAGGTGGTAGTGTAATACAACCATACCCCATCATATATTTTTGGGTATGAAAATCGACTTCCATTTATTACCGCGCAAATAAGATCGAAGAAGGCATCGATAGATAATAGTATCTTGTTACATATATAGGGGCTTCTGATTTACTATGATTATTTGCTCAATCAGAAGTTGTAGATAAACATAATGGGATACAAATATATCCTAAAACTTTGAGTATTTTGAGAGAGTAGCAATGAAATGAATCAGTTTCTCAAACGAATCTTTATCCCAGAATCTTGGATGCATATAACCATGAACAACGTTATTACGGTTATCTCCTAAATCTTCAGGCTTTGAAGGCGAAAAATACAACTTCGCCTTTTCAAGTAGTGCAAAATAATTTTGGTTGCTGCTGTTTTCGGAAATAGCAAAATTTATTAGTTCTATACCTACTTTACGTCTTCTAGGTTTACCTAAAGCATCTAGCACCTCAATGCCATACTCCGATGTCGTGGACTTTATCAATTCTTCTAAATAAGCATATGCGAACGGAGTTAATACAGAGTACGAATCGGGGAACGATTGATATACTTTTTGAACCACGCCCCAGTCCGGCGACCAATTCCAAAAATGTGCGTAGTCCATTATTTCGTCAAAGTCATCATTAATACTCATATAGCACCTCATTTGTTGGCATTGCACGGCACTCCGACCATGTAATATATAATAAGGACCCGATACAGAGGGGATCATAGAACATAATTTTGTATGATTTGATTTCATATTCAATGTTTAAAATTTATCTATTGCCGATTAAGTTCTAATCTTCTTAGCGGCTGCTAAGATAATCTTCTATACGTTTATTGGTCCAATTGTCTGCTGCAGATAATACATAGTTGTGCAGGATGTAATAAGATGTTTCGAAATCACTGACAGCTGGTTTTGTCGTTTCTCTATTACGATACTCGTTATGATCTGTATCCGCGTTTTGATAATCTTGATAGTCTTCATCTTCTTCTGCCCAGGTCCTTCCTTCATCAGATATGTATTATATCATCCCATCATTCTGGCAACCGTCATTAATGTTGATGCTATTAAAATTGATACAACTATTGCTACTGCGGTAAGCAAAATACCGATAGTAAGGGTTGTGTAGGTCGGATTTCCTTTTCTTTGCAGAATGGCAATTAAATCGGTTTCGCTAATACCTTTGTTTTTATACTTTGCAATTGTTTTTTGGGCTTTGTTAAGGTATAAATAACTCCCGAAAAATGCCGATCCGAGAAACATAATAATTGACAATATCTCTGAATAGCTATATATGGCAGCAATAATCTCGCGGTTGCTGGCATGAACATAAACAGTGGGGAATGATCCGCTAATTATAAGAACAGACATCAATAATAGTAAATATAATAACGAATAGCCATAGAGTTTTCTGTAAAATAACCAAATGGGTCCTAAAAAAGCAGCAGACCAGTTCCATCTGATTATTAAGCCATTGTTTTCAAATTGTTTTTGCGCGTCTAAATACTTATCGACTTTTTTCCCGATGAATGCTGTGAACAAATGATGATTATCATTCTCTGAATCTTCAAACTTTTGCTTTTCTATTTCCATATTTCTACCTCCCGAACAAATAAATTAATGAATACTATATATTCTTTTGGCATTCTTATACTAATGATAATGGAAATGCTAACGAATTGGTCAACTGCCAGGGGACATTTTAATCAGAAATCAATTAAATAAGATGGTATGACATATAAAGGTCATGTCTTGGAGGTCTATTAGAACTCAAACAGGTATTAGATGAATTTATTAAACTGATAAAAAATGCAGGATATTGGGAGAAATACGAGAATTTAGTAAGATAGAACCGATTTGTTTCAGGGGGGATTATGCGTAAAACATTTATACTATCTCTAATACTTTGTTTAGTATTTGCAGGCTCAGTAATGGCTAGTCCAAATGTCATTATTGACGGGAAAGCATTGATTTTTACGGATGCTGTACCAACTATCGTAAATGGTCGTACTCTAGTACCTCTCAGATCAATCTTCGAAGCTATGGGGGCTTCGGTGGGATGGAAACTGGATACCCAGACTGTAACTGCAGTAAAATCAGGAACCACCGTTGTTTTACCAGTCACTTCTGCTGCCGCGACTGTCAACGGACAAGTTATACAATTAGATGTTCCTGCTAAAATTATTAATGGTCGCACCATGGTGCCTCTCCGGTTTGTTAGTGAGGCGTTTGGTGCTACTGTAAATTGGGATGATATTTCACAGATAGTAACTATACAAACTTATAGCGGTCCAAAATTCGAAAGAATTGTATATAACGACGGGGTCATTTATGAGGGAATGGTAGCATAGTTGGCTATTTGACAGTTAATGAATATAAAACAGGGGGTATAAGCCCCTATATAATCTATCAAGTCCTCAAAGAGCTAGGTTTTTAGAAAATATCTAAATACTATGTAATTGGTTTTT
>JAAYKT010000367.1 GCA_012522255.1 Clostridiales bacterium | reverse complement strand
TGCAACACCTGTCTAAAGTAGTTAAAATCTGCGTTCTTTCCATTTGGCGTCACAATAAGATCGGCAATTCTTCCTCCAATACTTTTAATCAAAGGCAGATTCCTTCCGCAGGTACATTGTTCATCAGCGATTTCGATAACATCTCCATTTTTATACCGGATTACGGGCATATAGAAGTTATCTAGATCTGTCAATATCAGTTCACCCTTATTTTCCCCATATTTATGACAGTCATCAGAAATTTCGGCTATAAGATGCTCCGATGAAACATGCAGCCCTTCATGAGCTCCACATTCAAACGCGATGGAATTACATTCTCCACATCCGAACTGATCAAAAATTTCGTTGCCAAAAATATGCTGTAAATATTGTCTATGATGTGGTTCAAGAACTTCAGCGGTTGTTGAAATTTTCATGGGTGGGAGGTCTATAGAATTTCTCTCCACGTATCTTGCAAATGCGATCATTGAGGACGTGTAGCCATGAAGATGTTTTGGTTTAAACTTCATAATTTTTTCTGTAAATAACCCCAGATCATTATTGTTAAGGTTATAGGCATTTAACCTAATAGTATTGTTCATTTTATCAGCGAGAGTTTTTACCAGATTCTCTTTAACCGAAGTTTGGAGAACCGGCTGCCCCCATATGGTCGCAGACTTATCACCACGATTTAGTCCCATCCACGATAACCATCGCCAATATGCGGCCCATGTATATGATCTTGTATTTATATCTCTTGCAAGGATTAACGGCTCCCCAGTTGTCCCTCCGGTGTGACCAAAAGTCACCCTCCTTTTGGATTGAGATCTTGCAAACATACAATTAGGATAACCACTACTGTTTCTGATTGTAGTTTTATCACTTATAGGGATTTTTTCTAGATCTCTCAAGGATTTTATAGTGCTCGGCACAATGTTATTTTTTTTAAATAAATTACGATAATACGGGACATATTCATATACATGATTTATTAATCTACGCAGTTTTTTTTCTTGGTAGACAATAAGTTCGTCCTCAGATAGCCACTGCGTCTTCATTAATTCGCTATATGCCTTGCAGGTGTACTTTCCAGATGTGACATCCACAAGTGGATCAAAAACTTTTCTCACGAATATCGGGTGCATCACAATGACCTCGGCAAATTAATAGCGCATACAAATGATTCCCTGTTATGGTATAGACGATCTACTGTTGGATCTTGATTTAGATTTATAAAGTCATAATAATTAAACCTACCCACTGCGGAATACGTGGGTACGGTGTCATAGATGATCTGGTCCATTTGTGTGACTGAAAAATACATCGTTTCGTCGTAATAGTGTCCCAGATAAGTATTGTTATTATATCCAAAGTGATCGATAACAGTAGGATCTTCTTTACCAAATTCTATCTTCGTAGCATGTATCCCGAGAATTGCATCTGCAAACCGTGTTATTGGGGATAATATAGTTACATATTGACAATCGCCACCGCTATTATCCACCGCCCACTCCATCCCACTCATGTCCATATTCGTCACTCCGGGATTAGCCCGGAACACGTATGGAGAGGGGTATAAGCTTAAAAAACTTAACAAAGATGCGGTTAAGATTAGAATAACACATGCTATTGCCATAATTTTATTTTTGCTTAATACATAATTATTTAGAACAAATGCTGCCGATAATGGTGTCAGGATCATTGTAAATGAGAGTAAACGAGCAGACCCAATCGAATCAAGGCCAGGAACCAAGTTCAATAGATAGGCTACAAAAACGGCTCCAAATAGAAACGGGATGGCTATAAATATGGCCTCGTTAATACATATTTTCGAGCGATTTATTATATGCCGGCGCACCAGGAGGTACAAGGCGGAAATCAAAAATAATAGATATACCAGCTCATCTCCATTCATTTTGATAAATAATTCTATGAAATCGAGCAGATCAAAGTTTATCCTGGTTAAGGTGTCCCCCATCTGTGCTATCGGCACACCACCACTACCTTCTGAGGTTATAGACCTCCAGAGAAGACGAAAATTTGGTACAAATTTCTGGTAAGAAAGAATGTGCCAGGTAAATAGAATAACCGACAATATAATAGGAATTATGAATGAGCGGATATAAGAAGCGTCGAAAACATCAATTAAAAATCTGGAATTCCTTAGAACGTAATGGGATATGGTACAGAGCATAAGTATCCCTATAGTCGTTAGGTAGGTTAGGGGATGGAAAAATACTGAAAAAACCAGAAGTAAAACAAATATTACCGAATATACTTTGCACCTCATAGATTGCAGAGCAACGTGCAGAATAAACGGTAAGAAAAAAAGCGACCATCCATTGGGCATCACATAGATATTATATTGGTCAAACAAGATGCCACCTGCCACGACGAAAGCTAGAAATTGCGTCTTTTGTTTAACGGATGTTGTTTTTAAAAGAAGATATATTGAAAAAACGAAAAAAACTGAAAATAACGCGGTCATATAATTTATAAAAGAGATGGGCGGCATAGAAGTTATCAGACTGATTTCAGAACACAATATATGAGTCACAGGGTATGAATTGTCACCGATGTAGGAATACTTTAAAATATCTACTACATACCCAATATGTGAGATATTATCTCCCCTTAGAGTAATGTAACCTCTTAGATTGGGGGTATACAGAAGTTCGAGCCTTGCAATGATTTT
>JAAYKT010000366.1 GCA_012522255.1 Clostridiales bacterium | reverse complement strand
GTTCACACTATAGCTTATCCATAATAGCAGATTATTGTAATTGACACTATCACCCGGCCACAAGGCTAATAGCTTGTTATTTTATTCTTGATTATAAAAAAAGTTGCATCCGTATAGGTGCAACTTTTTCATAATCTTCAGACCATTTTCTATCTGTTTATTACAATTGCACCGAAATCTGCAAAAATATTCATCATATCACTTATAAGCTTTAATATTGCCAACCTATTATTCCTTAAATCATCTTCTTCCACCATGACCATTATATTATCAAAAAAATTATCTATAGGCACTTTTAAATGCTTAAGTGCATTCAGTGCCTCACTATAGTTCTTCGCATTTACTGCTGCCGTAAATTCTGTTTCTGTTAGTTTATAAGCAGAATATAAAGCTTTTTCTTCATCCTCATTTATCATATTTATATTTATAATTGGTGTTTCGCATTTAGAAGCCAGATTTGTAACTCTGTTAAATGAGCTGATTATATCTAAGAAGCCAACCTCTTTATTCTTCCATTTGGAAAGCTCATCGATTTTCAAATAAGCATCGTATATATTATTTGTTTTTACTGTCAAAACAGAATCTAAGATGTCATAGTCATATCCCCGGTCCAAAAGCACATTTCTTAATCTTTCTTTAAAAAATCTTATTATATCATTAACTGTTTTGTCTTTTACTTCTTTTAAAATCCCTTTTTTCTCAAAAGGCTCTATAGCCTTATGCAATAATTCTTTAAGATCTAAATTTAAGGATTTTTCAAATATGATATTGATAATCCCTATAGCACTCCTTCTTAGTGCATAAGGGTCCTGGCTGCCTGTGGGTTGTATACCGATAGAAAAACACCCGGTAATTGTATCTAATTTATCTGAAATACTTAATATTGAACCTATGACGGATTTTGGTATTTCGTCCCCGGCATATCTTGGCATATAGTGTTCTTTTATTGCATTAGCAACACCTAATCTTTCGTTTTGTATCAAAGCATACTCCTTGCCCATGATACCCTGCAATTCCGAAAATTCTTTAACCATATTGGTTACCAGGTCTGCCTTACACAAATATGCGGCACGATTTAAATAACTCTTATCTTCTTCCGGCAGTTTAAGTTCTTCTGATAAATATTTTGCTATTTTTTTTATGTTCTCTGTTTTTTCAAACATTGTTCCAATAGTTTCTTGAAAAACAACATTTTTTAATCTTTCTACACTTTGTTCAAGTTTTATTTTTTTATCTTCATCAAAGAAAAACCTTGCATCTGAAAGTCTTGCACGAAGCACTTTCTCATTGCCTTCCTTGACTACTTCTAAATATTCTCTACTTCCATTTCGAACAGCAATAAAATAATTCAACAGATTTCCGTTTTTATCCTCAATAGGAAAATATCTTTGATGTTCTTTCATGGGAGTTATAACGACTTCTTTTGGAAGTGTTAAGAATTCTTTATCAAAATTTCCGCAAAATGCTGTAGGATACTCAACTAAATATAAAATTTCTTCAAGAAGGTCATCATCATGAACAATTGTCCCGTTTTTATCTTTCATAATTTCTTCTATCTGTTCTTTAATTATCTTTCTTCTTTCATTCTGATCAACAATTACATAACCCTCTCTCAGTTTATCGAAATACTCATCTGTATTATTAATCTCTATATCTCCTGTACACAATGTCCTATGGCCCTTAGTAATTCTGTTGCAAGGAATTCCGTCTTTGTCAAATTGAATTAAAAAGTCACCGTATATTGGCATTAACCATCTTATCGGTCTGACAAATTTAAATGATTTATTTCCCCATTTCATGGACTTTGGAAAATTAATTGCTGTAATTACCTCGGGTAATATTCTTTTTAATACTTCTGCCGTGTTTTCGCCCTCTTCAAATTTTTTTGCGTAAACATACACTGTTCCCGAAAGCTCTTTAGTAAAAATATTTTCCTGTTTTAATCCATTTCCTTTTAGAAAACCCGATAATGCCTTTGTTGGATTACCATCCGAATCATAAGCTGCTTTAAAAGATGGACCCTTTATTACAGTCTCCAAATCTTCCTGCTTCTCTTTAACCCCTTTGACAAATATCGTCAATCTTCTTGGTGTACCATAGGTTTTCATTTCTTTTGAAATTATTCTATTTTCTTTAAACACATTCTCAGTGACACTTTTTAACTGATCCAATGTTTTATTCATAAACCTGGCGGGAATTTCTTCAGTACCTATCTCAAATATTAAATCTTTTTTCAATTTTAACACCTCCCTTTTAATTAACGTTTCCAAATCTTTCAAGAAGTGGAAATCCCATCTCTTTTCTCTGCTTTAAATATGATTGGGCAACCAATCTTGCTAGGTTCCTTACCCTTGACAAAAATCCGGTTCTTTCTGTCACAGATATTGCACCCCTTGAATCCAATACGTTAAATGTATGAGAGCATTTTAAAACATAATCATATGCAGGTATTATGATGTTATTTTTGATTATTCTTTTTGCTTCTTTTTCGTATGAGTCAAATAGACAAAATAGTAAATCTATGTCTGCTTCTTCAAAACTGTAAACAGAGTGTTCAACCTCGGCTTTTTTAAAAATATCACCATAAGTTATATTATTCACCCATTGAATATCAAATACATTATCTTTTTCTTGTATGTACATAGCTATCCTTTCCAGTCCATAAGTTAATTCTGCGGATTCTAATTCACAGTCAAAACTGCCAATCTGCTGAAAATATGTAAATTGTGTTATTTCCATACCATCCAACCATACTTCCCAACCAAGCCCCCATGCTCCTAACGTAGGTGCCTCCCAATTATCTTCAACAAATCTGATATCATGTTTAACAGGATTTATACCTAACGCAATTAAACTGCCTAAATACAATTCTTGAATGTTATCAGGTGACGGTTTAAGTATAACCTGATACTGATGATGCTGATAAACCCTATTTGGGTTTTCACCATATCTTGCATCTGCCGGTCTTCTTGATGGTTCCACATAAGCAACTTTCCATGGCTCTGGCCCCAATGCTTTTAGAAATGTAAAAGGGCTCATTGTGCCTGCCCCTACTTCCACATCATAGGGCTGAGCTATTACACATCCTTGCTTGGCCCAATAATTTTGCAAATTAAGTATTATTTCCTGAAATGTCATAAGAATCCCTCCGTTTTTAATTGTTTTTTACAATAAGAAAACTTCCGTCCTGCAAGGGACGAAAGTCTTGGCTTCCGCGGTTCCACCCTTATTGGCTGCATAATTGCCGCCCTCTTAAATGTCTTAGCTCTGAAGTGCCTTCTCTACAGATGTATACCGTTTCACACCAAAACAACGGCTCTCTTTGATTTAGCATCCATAGATACTCTTCTCCATCTTGGCTATCAATGGTTTATTTAACTCAAATCTAACAAAATCAGTTCTTTTTGTCAATAATGATTTTCAAATTACTCAAATTTTGGAGGATATTCCTCGTTTGTATTTATATCGCTTGTTGCATTGTTGACACTGACATTATTAACATCACTATTATTTGGTTGGTTCTGCATATTATTTGCTTGCGCATTGTTTTTGCAACCATCTGCCATATTTTTTACATCATCGGCAATGTTCTTTACTTTATTTGTTACTTCTCCCACAGCCGTGTTTATAATATTGCTTACATTGATTATATCTTTGTTTTGCCTTTCTACTTCTATAGTGCATTTGGAAAGCAAAGCCAAGGTCGTACCTAATGCAGTCAGTTTAGGTATAATAACTGCACTTACCGCACCGGCTGTCACAGGAATATCTAAAATAACGGTATTATCCTTTTTAATCCTGAATCTGTTTACATTGCCTGTTTTTAATACTGTTTTTAATTTATCAACTACTTGATTTCCTTTTATCGAAATTGTCTCTGTCCAATTTTTATCTTCAGCTTCTTCGATATTGATAATTGCATCTATTACATTGCCATTAACAGCTGTCAAAGCATCACGTGCCTCTTTATATGTTGCCCCCGTCCTTTCCCTTATTGTATCTATCATTTCAAGGGTTATTTCCAAATCCATTCTCCTTTCGAAATTTTATGCTGTTCTTTAGATGGTTTCAAAATTTTTAATATTGTTTATAAAAACCATAGACTTAAATCTTTTATCCATATGCAGTTGAAGAAATTCAAAAATAATTCAATCTGCTTCTATAAAAATAGTATTGTCAATTTTAATGCTATTTAATCTTGAAACCGGCTTAATCAACAAAGTTTTAAACAGCTCCAATGTTTTTGGATTTATCCTTATTGTGCCGCCTTCCTTTGAACAATTATCACATATAACTCCGCCAAGATTTATATTAAAAAAAGTAAAATTGCCGTCTTCACCACAACTTACACATCTTTTTAGGGATGGTCTGAAGCCGCTTAGATCCAGTAGTTTAATTTGATATGCGTTAGTCAATATTCCCAAAGGAATTTCTTTTTTTGATAAATAGTATAATGCTTTTGCCAACAAAAGAAAAATATTTTTACAATACATGTCTTCATCAGTTACAGTATCTGCAAGCTCTACAAAATAAACGGCATAAGAGAGGGATAGCAGATCCTTTCTAAGCTCATAAAAAGATTCCCTTAATTCGCAATTATTGATGTGATAAAAATTGCTACCCTTGTAAAGTATTAAATCGCTGAACGCAAAAACTTCACAACTTGATATCAAACGACTTTTTGGCCTCCTGCATCCTTTGGCAAAAACTTTTATTTTACCTTTATCTCTCGTTAATATAGTTAATATTCTATCTGCATCATTTATATTTGTATATTTCAAAACCAAACCCTGGGTATTAATGATAGACATTTTTCACCTCTATTTATAACCTAAGTCTTTTAAAGTCGATATACTATCTCTCCAGTCCTTTTTGACCTTAATCCAGAGCTGCAGGTTTACTTTATAGTTTAAAAAACTTTCAATATCGATTCTTGCTTTGCTGCCTATAGCTTTTATCATATTACCTTCTTTACCTATTATTATTCTTTTATGGGACTCCTTATCACAGTATATATTAGCTTCAATGTCTATTATATCTTTATCTTCTCTTTCTTTCATACCTGTTACTTCTACTGCTGTTCCATGAGGTATCTCTTCCTTTGATAAAAGCAATATTTTTTCCCTTATAAATTCTGCAACGATAAACCTTTCAGGCATATCAATTACCATATCGGCGGGAAAATACATCGGCCCTGCTGGTAAAAATTCTTTAATTTTATCAAAAATAATATCTGTATTCTTCTTGTCAAGAGCCGATACAGGTATTATAGAATCAAATATATTTTGAAATTGAGTAATTTTTGCCAAAACCTTTTCCAAATCCGATTTTTCTATTTTATCTATTTTATTCACTGCCAATATTTTTTTTGTCTCTATAGTTTTCAAAATATCAAAAATGTATATGTCTCCTGCACCTATTTGTGATGAAGAATCGATTAAAGATATGATAATATCCACACCTTTTAATGATTGTACTGCTGAATTTACCATATATTCACCAAGCTTATGTTTTGGTTTATGAATGCCGGGGGTATCTACAAAAACTATTTGAAAATCTTCATTTGTATATATGCTTCTAATAGAATTACGAGTTGTTTGGGGTTTACTTGATATTATATTTAACTTTTCACCCATTAGAGTATTAATAAGCGTTGATTTTCCGACGTTCGGCCTGCCAACTACCGACACAAAACCGGACTTATATACTTTGTCCAATGAAACACCTCTTTTTTATATTTTTATTCATCCGTGGGCATGAATTCTGTAAAAGCATAGGGCAACAACTCTTTTAAGCTATGTTCTTTTGTTTCTTTCCCATTGGATATTATAACTTTTAAATCAATTCCGAATTCAGACATAAATTGTCTGCATATGCCGCAAGGATAAGCAAATTCGCTGCTGCTGTTAACTATGGCAATAGCCAAAAAATCTCTTGCACCCTCAGATATTGCTTTGGTAAAAGCAACTCTTTCAGCACATATAGTCGCACTATAAGATGAATTTTCTATATTGCATCCTGTGTATATCTTACCCGATTTAGTCAGAAGCGCTGCACCCACCTTGAATTTGGAATACTTTACATAAGCATTGTTCATAGCAGAAATGGCTTTTGCAACAAGTTCCCCTTTATCCACTATATCACTCCTCAAATTCAATTTTTGTATACTGGGATACTACCTGAATCCAGGTTATTCCTTTATTTAGTTTTATTTCATTACCGTTTAAATCTTTGTACAGGGTTCTGCCGTTTCTGCTGTCTTTTTGCCACTCTACTTCAATCAGCCTTCCCCCTGTTAGAAAATATCCTTTACCTTTACCAATGTTGGCCAACTCTAACCTACCAACCTTATCCAATACTTTTATTCCGACTTTTTCTACAATAATATTGGTTGCATATATATCATTATTTGTATCATGATCTTTCATAGGAGTTCCATTTATGTAACGATAATACTTTTTGCTTTCCTTATCATATATAAAAGATACTTTATAACTTCGATCATAATTAAGTATAATCTTATTAAATAAACCTCCGTCCGGAATAAGAAATTCATCGCCGAAATCAAAATAAACAGGCGCCTTTTTATTCTCGAGTTTTTTTGTTTCAGATATCTCCCTCATATATTTTGTATTTGTATATAGATTATGGGGCATTTTTCTGTCCGTTGACCTCCAAAAAACAGGTGTGCCCTTTAAATCATTAAAAGTATCAACCTTAAGAACATCCAAATCCTTCAATGCTTGAGGACTTCCGCCACAGTGTACATAAATTCCGTTAAACTCCAATGCTTTGTCTATAAAATAAGACCTTGCACTTCTTACCGGCCCTATTTTTTCAGAAGACAGGTGATGGTATATTGC
>JAAYKT010000365.1 GCA_012522255.1 Clostridiales bacterium | reverse complement strand
TTGTTTTTTAAAATGTTAATTCTTGATTAAATGAATTTTTTAGATTGTAAAATTTCAATTTTTATCGATTTAATAAATAATTATTTAAAATATTATTGTAAATATTCAAATGATTTGATAGAATTGCATTAGAATTAAAAAATAATTCAATATTATATGAGTTTAACAGACTACAGTTTATATCCAATAATATATCTACGACTGATCCTGCTTTATTTAAACATGCGAGACAAATGTAATTGCCTTGTACTATAGTGGTGGCATTTAATACTATATAATTGGTTTAATCGGTAAGATTATAGCCGAAAGCTAAATTTATGGTATTTTATGTATAAAAAATATGTAGGAGGTAGGTTATGGACAAATTAATGGAACTCAATGGCGCCATAAACTCGTTCGTGTGGGGTCCTATTATGCTTTTACTGTTGGTAGGAACAGGCGTCTATCTAACATTCCGCACTAATTTCTTTTCTATCGGCAAACTTGGTTACATAATGAAAAGCACCTTAATGAAAATGTTTGCAAAGGAACAAAAAGGTGAAGGCGAAGTAACAGCTTTCCAGGCTGTTGCAACCGCACTTGCTGCTACTGTAGGAACCGGTAATATTGCCGGTGTTGCAACAGCTATTGCTCTTGGTGGGCCCGGAGCTATTTTCTGGATGTGGCTGAGTGCAATATTCGGTATGACAACGAAATATGCAGAGGTTGTTTTATCAATCAACTATAGGGAAAAGACTCCCGACGGACGTTTTGTCGGCGGTCCCATGTACTACATCCAAAACGGCCTCAAATGGAAATGGCTGGCCTATGTATTTGCAGGATTTGGTGCTTTGGCTTCATTTGGTATTGGTAACATGACTCAGGCAAACTCTGTGGCAGCATCATTGGAAGTTTCCTTTGGTGTACCCGTGTTAATCACTGGAATTGGTCTAGCCGTACTAACAGCAGTAGTTATATTAGGTGGTTTAAAAAGAATCGTTCAGGTTACTGAAAAGTTGGTTCCTTTTATGGCAGCTTTATACATTATTGGCGGAATATTCATAATATTTAAGAACATATCACACTTAGGTACTGCTTTTGGTTTAATATTTGGTAATGCATTTACACCCATGGCAGCGGTAGGTGGTTTTACAGGTACAACTGTTAAAAATGCCATGCCAAGGGGTATAGCCCGTGGTGTGTTCTCTAATGCGGCCTGTCTCGGCAGTGCGCCTAGAGCTCACGCTGCTGCAACTACTGACCATCCTGTACGTCAAGGGCTTTGGGGCGTATTTGAAGTATTCATGGACACTATAGTAATTTGTTCTATAACAGCATTATCTATTATAATGACTGGGGCTTGGAGTAGTGGGGTTACAGGAGCCGCACTAACAACTGCTGCATTTGACCAAACAATTCCGGGCGGCGGATATATTGTATCAATCGGTGTAATGTTATTCGCATTTTCAACAATACTTGGATGGGAATACTACGGAGAACGTTGCTTTGAATTTTTATTTGGACCTAAGGCAATAATGCCCTATAGATTTTTATGGATACCGCCCATTATTATCGGTGCAATTGGTGGATTGGAACTTCTTTGGGATTTAGCTGATACACTAAACGGTTTAATGGCTATTCCTAACTTAATCGGTGTACTAATGCTTTCAGGCGTGGTAATCAGGTTGACCAAGGAATTCTTTAAGAAACAATATGTAGAAGAAGAAAAGAAAGCAAAGGCATAAAGTGGAGAGCTAAAAGTAGAAAGCTGAAAGCTGAAAGCTGGAAGGCTGAAAGTTAAAAATTTAAAAGCGAGGAAGTTTCCTCGCTTTTAAAATTTCAGCTTTTGGTGCTGATCATGATTAATGAGATGCAATGTAATCCTCTATTAAGTTATTATAAGATTCCATTATCTTTAAAACAATTTTATTATCAGGGGAACCATAGATTTTATCATCCACTTGAGATATGGGAAGCACCTTAGGTGAAGTGCCTGTGATAAACAATGCATCACAATTGTTTATAAAACTTACGTTTACGGGTTCTTCGCACACCCTTATATTCAAATCGTTACATATTTTTATTATCTTGTTCCTTGTAGTGCCTAAAAGCACTTTGCTGCCCGGGGGTGTATATACAGTATCATTTTTTACAAAGAAAACATTTGACCTGCTGCCTTCGGTTATTTCATCATTGTCATTTAATAGCAATGCTTCATAGGCATTATTCTTTTCTATGCTTTCATTTACGTTCTTTCTGAATTCATTGTTTATAATTTTTGCATTTGGATTGTCTCTTGTGGCCTTGAAGGTTACAGTTTTTATTCCCGTATTATAAAGCTCTTCTTTTGGATAATTACTGTCAATAAAAAATATATAATAATCAGGTATGGGATTCTCAATATTATACAGCAGTATTTTAAGGTTTAGTTCGGGATTTTCATTAAGCATTATGGTTTTTTTTGTATCCAACTTTATGGTTTCCAATATATCTTCAATATTATAATTTAATAAATCGGCTGATTTGGAAAGCCTTGCTATATGCTCTTCCAAGAAAAGTGGAACACCTTCAATAACCCTTATAACTTCATATATAACGTTATTCACCTTATCTAATGAAATCTTTTTTGAATTCTTTTTCATTACAATACCGTTATGAATAAAATATTCTTCGTTTATTTCCTTTTTCAAATGATTCAACTCCTTGAATTTTGTTATAAAGTCATTAGACCTGTATAATTATAGCACAATTAATCTCTATTGACACCATAGATTTCTAATAATATAATGTTCATTGATAAGCAGTGTCTTGCAAGTGTTGGTAATAGCAAAGTGTAAATATATGCAGGAGTGACGGAATCGGCATACGTATACGTTTGAGGGGCGTAGTTTTGAGGGTTCAAATCCCTTCTCCTGCACCAAAATCTACAATTTAAACTCCACTTATGGAGTTTTTGTGTTCTTACTTATGTTGACAATTTCATCATCCACAATTTATAATGATTATTAA
>JAAYKT010000364.1 GCA_012522255.1 Clostridiales bacterium | reverse complement strand
GAGTACAAGGACATACTAGGTAAGACTTTAGGACATGAGCTTCTCACGCCTACCCGAATCTATGTAAAGACCATACTTACCCTTATAAAAAAGTATAATATTAAAGGGATTGCCCACATAACCGGCGGAGGATTCTTAGAAAATATCCCAAGAATGCTGCCCGACGGCATGAAAGCGGTTATTCATAAAGTAACATGGACGATTAACCCTGTATTCAAGCTTATGCAGGAAAAAGGCAATGTTTCCGATGAAGATATGTATAATACATTTAATATGGGAATTGGGATGGTATTGGCGGTTCCGGCTGAGATAGCACCTTTTGTTGTAGCCGAGGCTAATAATCAAAGAGAAAAAGCCTATATAATCGGTGAGATAGTCAAGGGCGAGGAGAAAATCGAAATATGCTAAGAATCGGTGTTATGGTCTCCGGAGGGGGTACCAATCTTCAAGCTGTTTTGGATAATATTAATACCGGCACGTTAGCAGACTGCCAAATTGTTACGGTAGTTTCCAGCAAGCCCGATGCATTTGCTCTTGAACGAGCAAAAACAAACAATATACCATCAAAAGTAATATCCAGAAAAAATTTTAGTTCAATAGAGGATTATGATGATGCTCTTCTCAATCATATGAAAAGCTATGATGTTGAGCTGGTAGTGTTAGCGGGTTTTTTAAGTCACTTGGGTGAGAAATTTGTACATGCATATAAAAATGCTATTATAAATGTACATCCTTCGCTGATTCCGTCCTTTTGCGGAAAGGGGTATTATGGTCTTATCCCACATGTTAAGGCTCTGGAATACGGGGTTAAAATAACGGGTGCAACAGTCCACTTCGTCGAACCCGAATATGATTCCGGGCCAATTATATTACAGAAGGCTGTCGAGATTTTACCGGGGGATACTGCCGAAACTTTACAAAAAAGAGTAATGGAAGAGGCTGAATGGGAGATTCTACCCAAGGCTATAAGCCTTTATAGCCAGAGAAAGCTTAAAATAAACGGACGTCATGTAGAAATATTATAGAGGTGTAAAATGAAGATTCTTGTTATAGGCAGCGGAGGAAGAGAACACGCAATTTTGTGGAAGCTTAAACAAAGCCCAAGGGTTACAAAGCTTTATTGTGCACCGGGAAACGGTGGAATCTCTGAAATCGCTGAATGTGTGCCGGTTAATGCCATGGATATTGATGGGATAGTTAGATTTTCTCGAGAAAAAGATTTGGATATGGTTGTAGTAGCTCCCGATGATCCTTTAGCTGCAGGCATGGTTGATGCTTTGGAAAATGCGGGGATTCGAGCATTCGGGCCGAGGAAAAACGCCGCTGTTATTGAAGCCAGTAAGGTTTTTTCAAAGGATCTCATGAAAAAGTATAATATTCCTTCAGCAGCTTATGAAAGCTTTAGCGACAGTAAAACAGCTATGGAATATGTAAAAATCGCGAAATTACCGTTAGTTGTTAAAGCAGACGGACTTGCTCTCGGGAAGGGTGTGCTAATTTGCAATACAACAGAGGAAGCTTTGTCGGCTGTAAAATCCATTATGGAGGATAAAAAGTTTGGAGCGGCAGGGCAAAGGATTGTTGTAGAAGAGTTCATGACAGGTCCCGAGGTATCTGTTTTAGCTTTTACAGACGGGAAAAGCGTTGTTCCGATGGTTAGCTCACAGGATCACAAAAGAGCATTTGATAATGACCAAGGTCTTAATACAGGTGGAATGGGGGCATTTTCACCCAGTAGAGTATATACCAAGGAGCTTCAGGAAGAATGCATGAGAACAATATTTGTTCCCACCGTTAATGCTATGAATCTTGAGGGAAGACCCTTCAAGGGCATTATATATTTTGGATTAATGTTAACCCCTGATGGACCAAAAGTGTTGGAATATAATGCTCGTTTCGGTGATCCCGAGACTCAGGTTGTGCTCCCCAGACTTGAAACAGATTTGGTAGAAATTTTTGATGCAATTATTGGTGAAAAATTGGGGACAATAGATATATCATGGAAGCAAAATTGCGCGGTTTGCGTTGTTATGGCATCGGGCGGGTATCCCGAAGGCTATGTAAAGGGCTATAAAATAACAGGGCTTGAGGCAATAAAAAGCTCAAACAATATAATAGCATTTCATGCCGGGACAAAGAAAGAAAATGAAGAATATTATACCAATGGGGGGCGTGTCCTGGGAGTAACTGCAGTGGCAGAGGATATTGAAAATGCAAGAAAAAAAGTTTACAATGCAATTTCAGCCATTTACTTTAAAGATGCACATTACAGGAAAGATATCGGAATCAAATAACATTAAAGGATATAACTACATAATAAGCCTTAGCCACCTAACCAATAATATATTGGGGAGGTGAGTTATCTTTGAAGTCTAATAAATCAATAGGATGTTTGGTTACCGAATGCAGATTCCATGCAAAAAGTGAACCAATGTGCAGTCTGGAGAGCATACAGGTTTCAAAAAACAAACCAACAGCTGCAACAACTGAGAGCGATACCGAATGTGCGAGCTTTGAACAAGAATAGTGCAATGGGCCGGTTAATAACCGGCCTGTTTTATTTCATTTACTTCAAAGACGGTACAAGGCTTATCTAATGAGAGTGATAATCAACATTTATTTCATGTCGATAATATTTTTTCTTTATTCACTTATATGGTACAATGAGATGGTGTTATTTTTGTGCCATTATCAATATAGAACCTTTACTACAGCTAATGTTTACCGGGG
>JAAYKT010000363.1 GCA_012522255.1 Clostridiales bacterium | reverse complement strand
TATCATGGGGTACAGCAATTGTTCCTTTTAATAATTGTAAAATTAGTGATATCGTTGAAATATAAATATATGATGAAGCGTTTATTGTTATTATGTTTCCCTTTTCTCTATGGGGTGAATGCAGACTTCTTCAAAGTTATGAAGGAGGAAAAGATATTTTTTTTAAAATCCCCATTTTCCTATTTTCGATATCTTAAAGATTATGTCATTTATGGAATTACTCCCTCTGAGCATAATTGTCTTAATTTTTCTAAACTCAATCATCATGGGAAGAGTGATTTTATTACAATGAGAAAGAATAGATTATTGGATAAGCTTTTTAATTCTGTGGATGCTAATAAAATTCTATGGGATAAAGCTTTATTTAATGACTATTTTTCTGATTATATCAATCACGCATATTTACCCATAAATAAAGACACCACAGAATTGGAAATTGAAAATTTTTACAAAGTAACACATAATAAAGGAGGTTATTTGGTGAAACCTAATTCTCTTTTTTATGGAAAGGGGATATATAAACATTCTACCATTGATGAGTTAAAGAGGATTTGGAATAGTGGTGAATCCTATATAGTTGAAGAAGTGGTTAAAAATGTAGATGAATTGTCAGTATTAAATGACTCTTCTCTCAATACACTTAGAGTAGTAACTATAATTGATAGATTTGGTGAGGTAAATATTATTGCGATAATATTACGAACAGGCAGTAAGGGAGCAATAATTGATAATTTTCTAGGGGGTGGTGGAACATGCTATCATGTTGATATTAAAACAGGAGTGGTTGATAGTCCTGGAATGTGTGCAAAAGGTAATTCATACATTGAACATCCGTCAAGTGGTTATATAATGCCTGGCTATAGAATACCTAAATTTGAAGAGGTAAAGCAGTATGTAATTAAGTTAGCAAAGCATCTTCCAAAAGCAAGGTATGTAGGATGGGATATTGCTGTAACAGACAAAGGGGTAGATGTAATAGAAGGAAATGTTAGCCCAAGTGCAGAACTTATACAATGTAATAAGAGAGGGTTATATAAAATCATAAAATCATATTATTAAAACAAACAAGTCTAATCTAAGTTTAGTTAAGCTGTGATTCAAGTCGATTATATAGTAAACCATATCTTCAATTCCCGGACTTATATATTATCTAATATTGCTTCTAATGACGTGTGGTTGGTCGACTGCGGTGATTTCGCTAAGGTTTTGGATATTATCAGAGGAAAACATGTGATTGGGGTTTTACTAACACACACTCACTCTGATCATATTTATGGGTTAAGTGATTTATTGAAAACTTTCCCCGATGTTTTGATTTATACCAATGATTACGGTTATGGAGCATTAGTATCACCTAAACTAAATATCTCCAAATATCATAGTGAATTTGATGATATTATCATTGATGATAGGAGTAATGTAAGTGTTATTTCAGAGGGATCGTATATGGATGTTCTTGGCAATAAGCTCAATATTTATGAGACACCAGGTCATGACCCCAGTTGCCTTACATTTAAGCTTGACAACTATCTATTCACAGGAGATGCTTTTATTCCTGGAATAAAAGTATTCACTTCTTTTAAAGGTGGTAATAAATATGACGCTAAAAAAAGTACTGAAAAAATCTTATCCTTATATACTTCAGACACCAAAATTTGCCCAGGACATGGAGAAATTGAACGGGCTGTTAATATACCTCTCTAAGATTCTAAACTAAACTTTTTTATTTCATAACAATGACATTATAATTACTCATTTAGCAATTCAATTGATTTAAATGATGTTACAAACAAATACAATAATAATAAGTTATCTATCTATACAAATTCTATGTTTCTAAAAATCTTATCTGCAAATGGGATTGATCATAAAAACATAAATAATAAAAAGCATTTTTTAGAACTACCCACTAAAACAGAAGTTTACTACAACTAAAAAAAACAGGATATTTAAAACTCTATCTATTAATGAAATGCTTTGTGGTGCTGTATCGGTAGGAGAAGGAAGTAAGGTAGGTGTATGTGTGGGTGTGGTAGTGATTCCCGGAAAAAAGATTGGAAAGTGCAGCCTTGTGGCTGCAGGAGCCGTAGTGATGAAAGATGTACCGGACAATGTGCTTGTGCTCGGCAATCCGGCAAGAGTAGTGAAAAGAATCAATATATGAACAACAAAAGAATTTGGCTCTCCCTTGCCCATATGGGCGGGCAGGAGCAACAGTTTATACAGGAGGCGTTCGACACCAATTGGGTGGTGCCCCTAGGACCCAACGTGGATGGTTTTGAAAAGGATCTGGAGAATTACCTGGGGGAAGAGAAGCATATCGTAGCACTGAGTGCCGGAACGGCAGCAATTCACTTGGCACTGATTCAGCTTGGGGTGGGTCCGGGTGATGAGGTGATCTGCCAGAGCTTCACCTTCAGCGCGAGTGCCAACCCGATCAAGTACCTGGGGGCGGATCCGGTGTTCGTGGACAGCGAAACGGAGACATGGAACATGGATCCGGAGCTGTTACGGGAAGCGATTGAGGACAGGATCAGGCTGACCGGCAGAAAGCCGAAGGCGATCATCCCGGTGCATCTCTATGGGATGCCGGCGAAGATGGAGGAGATCATGGCGGTTGCCAACGAATTTGAGATCCCGGTG
>JAAYKT010000362.1 GCA_012522255.1 Clostridiales bacterium | reverse complement strand
TAATGACTGAGCCACCGATTTATGCTGAACTTGGTCATGCAATGCCCAGCGGTTTAACAAATGAACTAAAAAAAAGAATAACTGAAATAACAAAGTTGGCAATAAAAGCCCTTGGAATTAACCATGGTGCAGTTAATATGGATTTGCTTATAACCGAAAAAGAACAAATCTTTTTGGTTGATATAGGAGCAAGAATGGGTGGGAATCTTATCGGATCTCATATTATACCCATTGGAACGGGCATTGATTATATGAAGATTCTTATTAAAGCGGCTATGGGTCAAAAGTTTAATGTAGAGGCAGAGCATCCGGCTAAGCATGTAGCTACAAGGTTATTAGCCTTAAATCCAGGTAAAGTTACCGGGCTGCCTGATTTCGATGCAATAAAGAAGAAACATCAGGTTGAAATTTTTCACCATCTCAAGGTTGGAGATATAATCAGGGAATACCAGAACAATCTTGATGGATTTGGTTATGTAGTGGCAACAGCTAATGATATTGAAACTGCCGAATTAAACGCTGAAAAAGCAAAACAACAGGTAGACAAGAGCATCATCAGAGGGTGATTTTGTTTAAAAAGAGGGATTGATCTTGTACGAAAAATACGTGAAAAGAGTTTTTGACATTGTTATTTGTCTTATAGGTTTGCCTATATTTGTTGTATTGTATATCATCTTTGGTTTGTTAATTAAGTTAGAAGACAGTGGTCCCATATTCTATAAAGCTGACCGTATAGGAAAAGAAAGCAAACTATTTAAAATGTACAAATTCAGGTCTATGAAAGTCAATTCTCCGAATTTATTAAATGCTGACGGGAGCACTTACAATTCTGAAGATGATCCGCGGGTGACCAAAATAGGGAAATTCATTAGGACTGCCAGTATAGATGAAACACCACAAATAATAAATGTGATTAAAGGTGAAATGAGCATTATCGGACCGCGAGCGAGTTTAGCAGGTGCACTGGGGACCTATCTGGATGATGAAACAGATAAGATGAATGTAAAGCCAGGTATTACCGGTTATACTCAGGCTTATTATCGAAATGGGCTGTCAAATAGAGAAAAAAGAATTAAAGATGCCTGGTATGCAAAGAACGTGAGATTCTGGTTGGATGTAAAAATATTTTTTAAGACGATAATTACGGTTTTCAAAAGGGAAGGTTTGTATACGGTGGACAGTAAAGAAGAGGGAAAGAAATTAAAAGACAGCAAGGGATTGAAAGTTTAATAATTATGAAAAAGATGCTTTTTATAAGTAACATTAGCAATAAGATTACAAATTTTTCAATACCCTCGATATATGCTGGGCAACAACTGGGGTACGAGTTTCATATGGCTGCGAATTATTCTGGGTTTTCGGATGATTATTCCAAATACAACGTAGTTTTGCATCATATTGATCTTTCACGAAATCCACTTAGTATTAAGAACCTTAAAGCTTTTAAACAAATGATAGTGCTAATCAAAAAAGAAAATTTTGAGGCTATACATTGCAACACACCTATTGGGGGAGTTTTGGGAAGATTATGTGGGAAAATAGCAAAAGTGCCTAAGGTAATTTATACAGCCCATGGTTTTCATTTTTATAAAGGAGCACCGTTAATTAATAGGACAATATTTAAATGGGCAGAAAAGATAATGGCTCGTTATACTGATGTTATTATTACCATGAACCAGGAAGATTACCTCGCTGCTCAAAAATTCAAGCTGCGTAAGGGAGGAAAGGTATACTATATACCTGGTGTCGGAGTAAATACAGAGGAATATCAGATTGTAGGTGTTGATAAAACTGCCTTAAAAACTTCACTTGATTTAAATGACAATGATACTGTAATGATTGCCATGGGCGATTTAATACCAAGGAAAAACTATGCTGCTTCAATTAAAGCTGTGGCAAAGGCCGCTGATGATAAATTACATTTTTTAATTTGCGGAAGAGGCCCTGAGCTGGATGAGCTAAAATCACTTGCAAAAGAATTGGACGTCGAAAAACAGATTCATTT
>JAAYKT010000361.1 GCA_012522255.1 Clostridiales bacterium | reverse complement strand
ATTTGTAAACGATCATCATATGATAAATGTTTATTTAGGGGCATTAATATCACCTCAAAAATAACCTGCATAGGTACAATATGATTTTGTCCCAAGAAAAAGATTATTGCAATAGTATACGCGACCCCCCTCCCGTACGGGAGGGGGGAAATATACACACATAATTTGCAACAGTAAACGCCACCTCGAATTTGTAAGACTAAACGCGACGGGATCCTAACACAGGGGTAGATTTTACTTTGTCAATTGAGGTGGCAGGATTTTCATTTTGATTTCTGTTTTTTTCATTGACATCACTAAAGGCTTGTGATATCTTATTCAAAGAACCTTTAATATAGTCCTGCGAGGCTTAAAAGGTAAATTTTATAAAAAAGCTTTTCAACCTTTTGGCTTCGCGCTGAAAGGTTTTTATCACCTTTAAACTAGTCCGAGAGACTAAAAAGGAGGAATTTTATGAGTTTAGAAGGTAGGCATTTAATTGACCCCGTAGACTTTACCCTGGATGAGTTGGATGAAGTATTTTCCCTTTCAGAAAGAATAATAAAAAAACCGGAATCGTATATCGATATTTGCCAGGGTAAAATATTAGGTACTTTGTTTTATGAGCCAAGCACAAGAACCCGCTTAAGTTTTGAATCCGCGATGCTTAGAATGGGTGGTAGGGTGCTTGGCTTTTCTGATGCCACGCATAGCTCCGTTGCTAAAGGAGAAAGTATTGCAGATACTATAAGGGTCTTATCATCTTATGCGGATATTGTTGTTATGAGGCATCCTAAGGAGGGTGCACCTAGACTTGCATCACAGTATTCCGGTATAACTATAATAAATGGTGGTGATGGCGGACATCAGCATCCTACACAAACCTTAACCGACCTGCTTACTATAAGAGAATTTAAGGGTACAATAGGCGGAAACAATGTAGCATTTTGCGGAGATTTAAAATTTGGAAGGACTGTTCATTCTCTAATAAAGACTCTTTCCAGGTATCCTAATAATAAGTTTATCCTTATTTCTCCTGATGAATTAAAATTGCCTGAATATTTAAAGAATATTTTGAATAAAAGCGGAAATGTGGAGATTTATGAAACAAATGATTTGGAATCGGTTATAGATGAAATTGATATATTGTATATGACAAGGATACAAAAGGAAAGATTTTTTAATGAAGCAGACTATGTCAGACTAAAAGACAGTTATATTTTATCAAAAAGTAAACTTTCAAATTCAAAAAACAGTATGATTGTAATGCATCCTCTTCCAAGAGTGAATGAAATAAGCTACGATTTGGATGAGGACGAGCGGGCTGTATATTTTAAACAAGCAAAGTTTGGAATTTATGCAAGGATGGCACTTATGGCCTTGCAGTTAGGGGTGATATAATGCTTAAGGTTGACAGTATACATTATGGGATAGTTATTGATCATATAACCCCGGGTAAAGGTAAAAAAATATTTGATAAACTAAACCTGGATGAAGTAAATTTTCCCGTTGTGCTTTTAAGAAATGTCAGCAGTAATAGATTAGGTAAAAAAGATATTATAAAAATAGAAAACAAGATTGATGTAGACATGACGATGTTGGGACTTATCGATCCTAATATAACCATAAATATTGTGGAAAACGATGAAATTATAAATAAGATGAAAGTAGAAATTCCCGATGTGGTGCAAGGGCTTTTTAAGTGCAAAAATCCACGTTGTATAAGTAACTCAGAAGAAAATGTAAAGCCTTTATTTAGACTGATCAAATCCAACGGTACAATAGAGTATTGTTGTGAATACTGTGAAGAATGGACTACTTATCAACTTTAAAAATATGGATTTTTATGTTCTTTGTGTAAATCTGTGGTATAATAAAAATAAAAGGGGTGGTTGTATGAAATTGTTTGAGTTTAGTGTTGGAATGTCAAAAACCATTCAAAAAACCGTGACAGAACAAGATACTGCCCACTACTACGGAAGCGGTGCACTGGAAGATCTTTTGGCTACGCCTATTTTAACGGCTTACATGATTGAATCATCTGTTGCGCTTATTGATTCATTATTGCCTGAAGGATATATATCCATAGGCAGAAAATTAAGTATTGAACATTTAATGCCTACTGTAAAAGGCATGACGGTTACTGTAGAAAGCAAAATATCAAAGATTGAAGGCAACAAGATTAGCATTGATATTTCTGCCTTTGATGAATTAGGAGAGATTGGCAGAGGGCATCACGAGAGAAATATAGTAAAACATGATATTTTGATGGATAAGATTCATAATAGATGCGGGCTTATAAACAGCACTGTTAACTTATAAGCAAATTTAGGCAGTATACACTTACAACGCACTTTGCTTAAAAAACTATAAACATATATGCTTTATTTTGGATGTATAGACAATATGTGTTGCCTATACATCCTTATATTTAAAAATTATTTTAGGTAAAAAAAAGGTTTATTGGGGTTATTTTAAGAAATATGTAGAAAAAAAACACATTATTTATTTATAAATTTGGTAAGTTGTAAAATTAAGTGACGTAAGTAAATAAAATAGCAACTCATGGT
>JAAYKT010000360.1 GCA_012522255.1 Clostridiales bacterium | reverse complement strand
TATAATGCAACCCAATGGCGGGATGAAAGCCTAATAATGTATCCTTGGTTTTTATAGCAAGAGTAATACTAACATGAATGCTCTTGATTATATTACGGCTTGCATAAGGTTGTTGGCCTACGAGGAGAAGGAATCCAGTTAAAACGAGGCCATTATGAATAATACTGTTCTAAAAACTGTAGAAATTCTCAACTTGCTCTCAAACTCTAGTGAAGGAATGACACTTACTCAGATTTCCAATTCGCTATCATTTCCTAAAAGTAGCGTATTCGATATAGTTCATACTCTTCTAAGCAAAGAAATTATTGAGGTCTCAAGTGAAGGTGAGAAATCTTATCGAATTGGTGTGGAATCTTTTAAAATTGGGAGTTCCTATCTTAAACACAAAACATTCGACAGTGTTGCTAGGCCTATTCTGTCCAATCTAAATTCAAAAACAGACGAAACAGTATATATGGCATTAAGAAGTGGAAAGAATGATTTTGTCTATGTCATGAAATTTAAATCAGATTCTGAATATCAGACGATATTCTCTGTCGGTGATGTAAGGCACTTGCTCAGTGCCGCATTAGGTAAAGCCATACTGGCGGCTCTTCCTGATGAAACTGCATTGGATTGCGTTACAGAGGAGATGTATGAAAAGAGCAGTATTCCAGACATCACAGATCCAGCATCATTGATTGAATATTTGCACAAAGCTAGAAAGGATGGCTATGCTGTCGATGCGACTACTGAAAACTCAGCATTTGCATGTCCTGTTGCTGCCCCCATACTTAATATTGATGAGCAAGTCATTGGAGCAATAAGCATTGTTGTTATGAAAAATCCAACTTCAGGGAAACGAATTCAAACTCTCGGAAAGTTAGTCCAGGCTGCAGCAATAGAGATATCTAAGCGGTTAGGGTATATGAGAGAGGATTTATATTACTTGGCGAAGAACCCCTCATGATTTTGTTCAGTATAATGAGTAGCCCAATATTTAAACTTTGATAGCCCCGAAAAAACTCGAGTTAATTATAATAAAAATGCTTATCTAATATCTTTTGGAAATTATTGACCAATAATAAGTGTTTAGAGGCAATAAATGATCTATTAGCAACTAAATACAGCGTATAATAATTTGAAATGTTAATATTCTCCATTCTCAGTATTTAAAAATGATTTGTTGTGCAATAAATAGTGATTTAATTTGCTTCTTTGGTGATAAGTGTCCTGTTAATGGTGGTAGTGGATAATAATGTAAAAAAATTATTGACAGGAGAAATATTGGCTATTATACTAATAGTACGGATATAGGAACCCCGTTCGTATATTCGAATAAAAAGGAGAGTATGTATGAGAAAAAAAATTGTAGTTCTAGCAATTGTGCTAATCTTTTCGGTATCTTTGTTTGCTAATGCAACAAAAGAGACCAAAGCGGACGTAGTTAAGGTTGATGTAGCCAACCTTTATACTGAAGGATCAGTTTGTGACTTAGCAAGTAAAGAACTAGTTAAGCTTCTTAATGATAGTGGCTTATTCCAGGTTAATTACTATCCTAACTCACAGTTAGGTAGTTTATACGACCAGATAGAATCTCTGCTTGCTGACGCTCCCATCATAACACTCGGGGGAGGTTCCGATTGGGGTGACAGAGTTAACGTTCGTGAGATGAGCGTAATTATGACCCCATTTCTTTATGAAGATCTTGGTGATGTCTGGGGTATTGCAGATAGTGATTTCTGGAAAGAGATGCTCAAGGATGCTGAGAAATCGGGTGTTAAGATTCTAAATTATCCTATCGTTTCAGGTTCTAGATATTTCATGACTAACAAGAAAGTTCTTGTTCCTGCTGATTTCGCTGGACAAAAAATTAGAGTTCCTAACTCTTCTGCATATGTCAATACTTTCAATGCATTTGGTGCAACACCTACACCGATTTCTGTTGGCGATCTATACATGTCCCTTTCCCAGAAACTTGTCGATGGATGTGAATTCCCCTATGCAAACGCATACCAGTCGCAGTTCTACGAAGTAATAAAATATGCCGCAAAGACACCGTATGTTACTACCTATGATTTCTTTGGGATTAGTCTAAAGCTGTGGAACAGTATGAGTGAAGAACAGCAAAAAACTCTTGAAAATTCACTAGCAAAAGTTAGTGCTTACAGTTTTGAAGTATTCCCTTCATTGGAAGCAGAAGGAAGACAGATGCTTGCTGACAAGGGTATGGAATTTGTTGACATTGATGCTGACGCATTCCGCGCTCGGATGGATCGATACTATGAGTTGAGTGGCTGGACAGATGAATTCAGGGCAAATGTCATGAAGGCTATGTCCGATTTCAGAGCAAAGAAATAATAGTAAACTGAAAATCATCACGTAGTTTCCTTGGATACTACGTGATGTTACTTGTAACACAGCATCAAAATGGAAATGCTGGCAGGCTACTTAAGGGACAGATATTTTTAATCATCGTGTTTACAAAACATGGAATTCGATAAATATCATTTTGAAAACCCAATGAGTACCTAAACTCCATTTGTTGGCTTTAAGAAGATTTATCAGCTCTAAAGAAGATCAGATGATATTTGACGGTACCTTTGTTTTCATAAAGGGGAGTGGGTATCTGAGGTGGTGATGGAAATTTGTTGTCAAAAAAGTGACAACTCTTACTAGATAAAAATTAAAGGTTGGCATTTTTAGAGATGAAGGCCTTTATAGTTTGTGGAAGATATTTTTGTTGGTGCGGTTGGAAATCTACAAAATTATGTAGAGATCAATTCAGTCTCCAACGTTATTGATAATTTATGTGCAACCCAAAGTGACAGTGTTGTGATTGGTGATAAACAGGCTTCTAATTTATGTTCATCAAAGAATGGATTTCATCCATAAATGGAGGAAACAATGCTTG
>JAAYKT010000359.1 GCA_012522255.1 Clostridiales bacterium | reverse complement strand
GGACTGTTGTTACCTATGTTGTAGATTTTATATGGGGCGAAACTGGTGCTCAAATCATCTTTGCTTTCATCCCAGTCTTTGTTGGCTACTGGTGGCTTATCGATTAGTTTATAAATACCTTCCACGATATCATCGACGTAGGTGAAGTCCCGCTCCATCTTACCATGATTGAATACCTTAATAGGTTTTCCTTCGATTATGTCTTTGGTAAAGGAGAAGTAAGCCATATCTGGTCTACCCCATGGACCATAAACAGTAAAGAACCGAAGCCCGGTTGTTGGTATGCCATAAAGATGGCTGTACGTATGAGCCATTAGCTCATTTGACTTCTTTGTAGCTGCGTACAAACTAACCGGATGATCAACATTATGATTAGTTGAAAATGGAGCTACTTTATTGCCACCATAGACTGAACTTGAAGAAGCATAAAGTAAATGCTTAACTGGATAATTCCGGCAAGCCTCAAGGATATTCATGAAGCCTGTAAGGTTAGAATCCACATAAGCATAAGGATTCTCAATAGAATACCTAACTCCCGCTTGGGCTGCTAGGTTGATAACGTGGGTAGGTTTATAAGTTTCGAAGATGTTATCGATAGCTTGCTTGTCTTTTAGATCGGCTTTGTGGAATGTGAAGTTGTCGTATTTTTGCAATAAGGATAGACGCGCTTCCTTAAGTTTTGGATCATAATAATCATTTAAGTTATCTAGTCCTATTACCTGATAACTCTGTCTTAGCAATAAACTAGATAAGTGAAAACCTATAAAGCCGGCTGAGCCGGTGAGTAGTATCGTCATATTTTGCACCTCGATTGTCTTGTAAGTTATAATGCTTAATTCGCCAATGTTTCCCGCGCTTCACTACATACGATGTGCAGATCGTTTGTGTGATTCCATTTTCTTTCCAATACGTTGAACCAGAGTCGCAATTATCTGCCTGTTAGCAATGTATGTTATAAGTGCTGTAATCAAAAACACGGTAATTTGATGTGGAACTGAATAAGCATTGAAATTGCTTGCAAACATTACCGTTACGCATAAGATGGTTAAGCCTATTACCCTATTATGATTAATTTCTAACAGCATTCTTCTGTGTAACAAAGGTATACGTATGGCATACATGAAAATTGATCCAATTAACGATGTAACTACGACTCCCATAAGTCCAAAGATGGGGGCAACAACGTAGCCTCCTCCGGTTGAAATTATCCCAGCTAATAAAGTGGTTTGGAAAATCACATTACTTTCCTTTCTAGCTAAGAAACCACTACCCAAATAAGATGCAAAAGTAGCAAATGCGGCATTAAGGTAAACAATGGGCGTCAAACCTACTCCTCTGCTGTATCCACCAAAGACAAACAAAGAATAGAACACGTATGTAACGGGTATTAGAAGCGAGACACCGCTTAATGTGACTCTTGTTAGCAGATCAAATACGTTATTAAAATACTCGTCAGACTCTTTGTTCCCATATATTCTGAATGATTCTTCCAACCACGCCATATTGACAACCGAAGTAACTAAAGTCATTATCGCACCAAATCTACTCGCAATAGAGTAAATACCATTCTGATCTATACCAATACGTTGAGAGATGACTAAGCTATTGCAGGATGTAATTAGCCACCAAGACAATGCGTTGATGCTCAAAGGAAACGAATACTTTAGAATATCCCTTAAAAGAGATAAATTAAGACCGCCTGTCACGGCATTTCTTAATAGATGGAGTCTGAATTCTAGAATGGCAATCATAACAAGACTCCCGACCGTATTAGAAAGAAATAAAGCCATTAACCCCCATTTTAGAACTACGATTAGCACAAAATTTAGAGTGATTGTTACTGCCGCATTGGCAACAGTAGAAATTGAATACAGCTTATTTTCATTCAGGGCTCGCGCCGAGAACTGCCAGTAAGACACTCCCATTTGACCAAGTGCCATCATGAGTATTAAAGTGCCATACTGCATCCTAAAAGTTTTTGTAATAAGCAAAAAGACTATTGAATATATGGTTGTTAAAACAAGACAATAGGAACTTGTTGTAGATAGTATCGTCATCTTATCATTCTGTTTCTCGATGGCAAACCGCAATACTCCCTCCCATACTGACTGGTACAGTAGCGGAACACTAAGAGCCACAAGTGACATGACAAGATTGAAATATCCAAAATCTGATGTTTCGATGTATATTGTGTATAAAGGGATGAACAAGAATTGCAGCAATTTTGTAGAAAAGGTGCCAAGAAAATAAAAAATCATATTTTTGATCAATCGGTTTGATTTTGCCAACTTTATTTCCCCTTTGGTTATCGTTAATATATCAATACATGATTATTCACCTTTTAGCAATGGTGTTAAATTGACTAAGTATTGACATCTATGTCCATATATATTGCTATCAAAATTGACAAATCCATTCTTAAAGCGTGGATGCAAGTCGCACCGTCTTTCACCGACTAAATTTGGGGCGGAAAATATTTCGCACACGACCTTTGTTCTATCTTCACCAAATAAAAAAAGCTTTTGCATTGAAAGCTTATTTGGGTACGTGTCTGACAAAATAAGATCTTCATTTACAAAACTAGGATGCCCATCTTTCACTAATGATTCTTTACCTACGACTTGGTATTTGGCACTATAAATGTCATACAATCTATATTCATAACTATTGTTCTTTCTTATGGTAACGAGGATTTGCCTCTCGTTTTTCCAACAGTAGTGCGATATTATCTCAAAATCGTCTATTACATTTATGACCTCACCATTTTTAGTAGATACAACCATTCGGCAATTCCAATCATTGGCTTTGATCCCAGACCAAATATGGAAAAACATAAACTTGCCATCGTATCTGCACACTGATATATGATTAACATAATGGTAACACCCGTTAAAACTATCCTGGGGCCGTATCCTTCGCAACTCTCTGATGGAGTATAACTGTTTTTTATTGTTGGTTCTCATATCATAAGAGTATACCCCATTTGCATCCTCGTCATAGATATCTTGGAGTCTAACGATTCCATTTGAATACCCATATCCTGGTCTCTGTTCGTTTAGTATAAAAAAGTCGGTAAAATAAGCGTTCCCATGATCTATATCAACATCATAAAAAGCATTTGGGAATTTCCGAATGACCTTACCATCCAAGCCACAAATAACACTAATTAGGTTTCGGTTTTCAAAAGTATTAAACATGACACTTTTATTGTTCTCAAACCATCGCAACCGGGACCCCATTTGCCAATTCCATGCCTCTGAATCTGCTATCTTGATATAGTCGTTTGTAGTAAGGTCAAAATAGCCTACTTCCGCCGTACTCTGTTTTTGATCAACTACCATAGTTAACAATTTATCACATTCATTATTTAGTGAATCAAGGTCGTAGTAGCCAAAAAAAACATCCTTCCCAGGAATTCTTAACTCAATAAAATTGGCTTGTGAGTAATTGATAAACTTGTGTGTGTAATTGCGGCATAGCCTGTTAGCAACCCGGAATAAATAGAAAAAGTTTGCTTCCCCCAATATACCCCATACAACATTTCTTATAATACGTTTCACTGTTACTTTCATATTTCCAAATTCCTCCAAAAAGACGAGTGAACAAACGTCAACAAGTAAGCTTTTATCAATATCACTCATTTAATGTTTAATATATCTGCTGACTGCTAACCACCAAAATTACTCATACACAAAAATCTTAGTTCCTCGACGATTCGTGACCTGTAATAATCAGAAGAAATTAATACAGAGATAATTCTTTTCATGCCTTTGATAACCTGTTTATTCCTTAAATCCTTTACGGCTTGATGGTATTCTTGATAGCTCTGCTCAAACTTTTCTACAATCTCTCTGTCATCTACTCGTTTCTCACTTAAATACCTCAAATACTCTTTGTGATCATAGCAATCCACTCCGACCTTTTTGTAGTAATTATAAACTTTTTGGATATATTTAATGGTATAAACTTGTTTAAGTCTATTTCTAGCGGTTGTACTATTCTCTCTTACCCTGTAATACAATAGCTTTTCGGGTATCATGTAGAAACTACAATCATTGGCCACCATTCTAAGCCACAGATCATAATCCTGAGCACAAGGAAAGTCTCTATAGCCCCCTACCAAGCGAAAAACTGATGCTTTCATTATTATGGTAGGATGATGAATAATGTTATGCCAAGGCAAGATTAGCTTTATGGATTCACTGTCATACCATGAAACGATTCTGTCGATTAAACCTCCTTGTTCGTCAATAAAGAAGTAATCACTACACACCAGGTCGAGGTCTTTATCAATTATCGTTCTAATTTGCTTTTCGAACCTAGTACGCACACATATATCATCTGCATCGGTTCTTAATAAGTATTTTCCTTTGGCTATTTCTGCAGCTCTGTTTAATGAAGACGCCAACCCAAGATTTGCTTCGTTTTGTAGAACAACAACTCGATTATCTTTCTTAGCATAAGACATCAATATAGAGTTCAGAAAGGCGTTACTTGGGTTATCATTCACAATAATAAATTCGAAGTCCCCAAATGATTGATTTATCACTGACTCAATGGAAGTTCTTAGCTCTGCTTCCTCTTCGTTGAACACACTCATCAAGACACTTATAACCGGCATCAGAGCGCTCCTTTCTCTTTGGACATTTGGGCAACAGTCTTATGCCTCTTCACTTGTCTTTTTCTAACAAATACTGCAAGGAATAACAGGATAAGACTAGCATTTACGTTTGTTAGCGTGTACATCATAGTGCTATTTATGATCACAGAATATGAAAAGACCAAGAGAAACAATGACCTAAGGTTATTTGCCTTAATATATCGTTTTTCAAGCAAACATATCATTAGCGCCACAAAACCGGTACCAATAATGACACCAGCCGAACCAAAGTCATAAATGAAGTTATAGAACATTGTCGTGTTGTTGTTATAGTAAATAGCCGTTCCTTCTCCAATATTATAAAATGGTTGGGCATAGATATTAAAATAATAACTTGGAACCTTAATCCCTGAGCCCAAAAATAGCTTAATAGCGAGAACAATAGGTTCGAAGAAGAACCCAAATGTTAAATATCCAAACGTGTAGGAACCATCTGCTAGCCCAAACAGCTGAGGATTCCTCAGTATAAGTTCTAAAAATGACAAAGAACCAACAAAATAACTTGTAATTTTGCGAAACAAATCACCAATACTCGCCCCTCTTAAGACAGTCATAAACACTAAGGCCCCTACTAATAACACGACGTAGCTTTTTTTTAGTTTTATTTTACTCTTTCGTTTAAGAATCAAATAGGAACCAATATAAAAGCTTATAAAATTGAGGAGCTGATACCTTCCTCCATAAGTAAACGTATACAATACAACCATAAATATGGATAATAAAACCAACTTCTTATTTCCCATATTTAGGTTTATACTTCCTATTAGGGATACCGCAGTAGTAACCGCTAAAGGCACAGACCTAGTAAAAAAAGCAAAAAACATAATATCGGAATTTTCTACTGCACCGTAGTTCATTACCCGAATCCCTGTCATATCAAGGCCATACTGTCGTATTTCGGCAATGGTATTAATTGTATGGATGCTAAGGAACCCAATAGATACTGCTGCAGCTATATAAATCAATGGATAGTCTATTTCAAATATAGAGTCCTTCTTTAAATATCGGAAAATCCTTTTCTTGCTCCCAGGCGAAAAACTTAAATAGAGAATATTGAAAATTACTATCGACGAAATAATGTAAAGGTGTATAGTCGCACTTGGTTCAATCAGATCCAACGAATTAAACATGGACAATAATCCGACAAAGCTCCACAAAATAGTGAATATCGTATTTGGCAGAATGAGAACTTGGTACTTTATGAAAGTAAAGAGGGTACTTAAGAGCGTCATGACAACATAAATACCCGATAACATGAACCTTTCCACAATAACAGCCACCTTTACTACCCAAAGTTGACCTAGAGCTTGTCCTGAATGCCGTAGAATTTGAGTGACGTAGTATTATGCTGTTTTACTCTTGTTTTCTATGGCATCCATGTCGGGTTCGTTGATGGTTGTTAAGCGTTGGAGTTCTGTAATCAATAT
>JAAYKT010000358.1 GCA_012522255.1 Clostridiales bacterium | reverse complement strand
GCTATTTGGTGCCTGTTGAATACGAATGATTACGAAACCTGTGTTTTAAAAGCTGTAAATTTGGGTAGCGATACCGATACTGTGGGTGCCGTAGCCGGTGGGTTGGCGGGATTAAAATACGGATATAAGAGCATTCCCAAGGAATGGAAAGGCACAATAGTGAAAAAGGATTATATAGAAAAATTGTGTGATAATTTATATTTAAAGCTATTGAACAGATAATCTTGCGGATAATAGAAGAATCCTTTATCTTATCATAATAATTGTCTTTTATTCATTTTATGATTTTACATGATAAAATTACTTACCGCATCATATCACTTTTATCACAAACAACAACCGCCCCTTCTGATATGGGAGGTTTTTTTGGCTATAATAAAATCATTTTTTGAAAAAGTGTTATAATGGTAGTAACTGATTGGAGGAGTAGTATTATGAAAGAATATCGTTATGTTTATGGGCCTGTGCCATCACGTCGCATGGGTATTTCTTTGGGCGTCAGTCAAATTCCCCAAAAAGTCTGCAATAATTCGTGCATTTATTGTCAATTAGGCAGAACTCTACAAATGAGCAACAAGAAAGAAGACTTTTATAATTATGAGGATATTTTGGATGAGGCAGCAGATTATTTAAAGGGGAAGCCGTATTTGGATGTTATTACGGTTGTTGGGGAAGGGGAACCCACTTTATACTCTCATTTGGGAGAACTGATAACCGGGTTGAAAAAACTGACGGACAAACCGGTGGCAGTTATTACTAACGGGGCTTTGCTTATGGATGAAGAGGTAAAAAAAGGATTAAGCAATGCAGATATCGTTTTGCCTTCTTTAGATGCCTATGATGAGAAAAGTTTTAAAATAATTAATCGACCCCACGGTAAAATTTCTTTTTCGGAAGTCTATAAAGGGATTCGGGATTTTTCTGAAACATTTTCAGGTCAGCTATGGATGGAAACAATGTTGATGAATGGCATAAATGATGATGATGCATCACTGTATAAGCTAAAGGAATTACTTGATGGAATTAAATATGATCGTTTATATATTAATACTCCTGTTAGACCACCGGCTGAATGTGAAGTTAAAGAGTCGTCTGTTGAACGAATAGAAAGGGCAGTAGATCTGTTGGGAGGTGTTGCAATCAATTTGGCGGCATCAAAAGGTTTTTACAGCGAAATCAAAGATGATTATGAAGCGGTTTTGAGTATTATCAAAAGACATCCTATGAATCAGCATGAAATCAAGAGTTTTTTAGAAGAAAGAGATTGTCAAGATAAGGATACTGTATTTGAAAAACTATTATCAAATGATGAAGTAGAAAAAATAGATTATAAAGGATATGTGACTTATCGGGGCGTAGCTAAGGTAAAGAAAGGAGAATAATATGAAAAGGGCAGTCAATAGGGTAGCCGCCATTCATGACCTATCAGGTTTTGGACGGGCATCTTTATCAGTCATAATACCTATTTTATCGACCATGGGTATTCAAGTTTGTCCTGTGCCTACAGCAGTTTTATCTACACACACCAGTGGTTACAAAAATTATTGTTTTGTGGATTTAACCGATTATATGGAATCTTACATAGGACATTGGAAAGAGTTAAATATAGAGTTTGACAGTATATATAGCGGATTTTTAGGTTCAGCTAGGCAGGCAGATATTGTTAGCAGTTTTATCGATGATTTTTCGGGCAATAAACCTTTGATTGTAGTGGATCCTGTTTTAGGTGACAATGGCAGATTATATTCTACTATGGATGAAAAAATGGTACAAAAGATGAGAACACTGATTGCCAAAGCAGATCTTATTACTCCTAATTATACAGAGGCTGCATTTCTTTTGGGAGAAGATTATAAAGATAGTATAAATGAAGAAGAAATAAAGAATTGGCTTTTAAAACTATCTGAAGTTGGACCAAAAATTGTAATAATTACCAGCGTGCCTAACGGGGGTTTGCATAAAAAAACATCCGTAATGGCTTATAATCGGGAGGATGGGCGGTTTTGGAAGGTTAGTTGTATTTATATACCGGCACATTATCCCGGGGTTGGTGATACTTTTACCGCTGTGTTGGCAGGCAGTTTACTCCAAGGAGATAGTTTGCCCATAGCAATGGACAGGGGTGTTCAATTCATTACTGCCGCTATAAGATCCAGTTATGGGCTTAGCTACCCACAGAGAGAAGGAGTTCTTTTGGAAAAGGTATTAAGCCTTTTAAAGATGCCTGTATTTATAAGCAGTTACGAAATTTTATGAAGATTTTGCGTAAAGACAGTGATGTAAATTCGAAGATACACTTTTAAAAATATTTTATTGTTTTCTTGTTAAAATCTCATGAAATGGGTATAATCATAATATACATAGTTTGGATTATGCATATTATGATTATGTAATTGTGAGGGATTTATATGTTTGTTGGAAGAGAGGATGAACTTAAGGAGCTTAATAATAGGTATAACAGCGATAAATTTGAATGTATAATTATATGGGGAAGAAGACGAGTAGGCAAAACAGAATTAATATCAAAGTTTTGTGAAAATAAAAAAGCGATATTTTTTACAGGAATTGAAGCAAATGATGAAATAAATTTCCAAAACTTCAGCAATTCTGTTTCAAAAACATTGCTAAACACGGAAGTATTATTTGAAAACTGGGAGAAGGCTTTTAGTTTTATTGGTGAAAAAGCAAAAAAGGAAAGAATTCTGTTAGTTATGGATGAATATCCTTATGTCGCGGAGTCAAACAGAACTGTTTCATC
>JAAYKT010000357.1 GCA_012522255.1 Clostridiales bacterium | reverse complement strand
CTCTGATTCCTCAGTTGCCAAATAATACAAAGCCTCTTTGTCCTTTATAAATTCTGTCGCTAATGCAGTTTTTCCGATTCTCCGTCTGCCATAAAGTATTATAAGAGAAGCCTCATTCTTGTTATATTCCCTTTTTAGGAAATCCAATTCATTATACCTATTAATAAATCGCACAAAAACCACCTCTGTAATTATTATACCCTAAACTATAATAATTACAATTATAATAATCCAAATTATTATTCTTTGGTATCCATGGATTACCTAATAGCCTTATAATTTCACAACAAATATTTTTACACTTCATTTATTTCATGATACTCCGTATCCTTGCGAATTTTGATCATTATCTTATTTTTATCCTGCCGCCAATAAGTTTTTTATTTTCTCAATTATTGCCTCAGTAATTTGCGATATTATCATTTTATTCCCGCTTAGTTCGGTATAAAATGCAGATTTAGCAACATCTCCGTCTAAGGTTCCCGCCAATAACCCGTCAGTAATTTTCGATGATACCCTATCCATAACAGCCGATTCATATGCGCTGCGCGTACTATCCCTCACATTTACGACAAGCGAATCATCGGAACTCAAGTCCTCAACCATTTTATCCAATTCTTTATCCGCATTTGCATATTTTAGATTAAATTTTTCCACTATATCCGTGATCAAAGAATAAGTCTTTGGATTAACAACTACCTCTGTCGGCACTTTGTTTAGTGCCAAATCTGTTGTCTTTAATAATACTGAAATATTTTCTTTTGCTATTTGTGCAGAAAAATCTATAAGTTCTACCAATTCTTCTGGATCCACAACCTTACTTTTATCTTTTTCATATAACACTTTGTATAAAACATCAAAAACCATCGCCAGCTTCTTCATATCATCATTCCATGTATTATAAACAGCAGATATATAATAAAATAATTTACTGAATCTGTTTAACTCAAGCAAAAATAGTTTCCTATCCTTCTCTTCCAAATCCTTATATGACTTTTCAATTCCGGCAACTAAATTTGTCAAATCACCGGAACTTGATTTTTCAGAAAGTATATTTTTATAAGTCTCATCTATTTGATTTTCTGTTACCACATGATAATCCAGTATCTTATCTCTTTTTGTAAATAGTATATTCGGGTCTGTCTCATTTTCCCTGGGCAAATAAATTTCACCGCCATAATATTCAGTGAAATATCCTATTATTTCATCGATATCATTCACAAAATCCATGATGAAAGTCCGCTTATTCTTTTCAGGCCGATTGATTCTTGAAATAGTTTGTACAGCCTTAACAGAACTGCCAAGTTTTTTATCAATATATAAAATACAAAGTTTATCTTCGTCGAATCCTGTTTGCAACTTGTCTGCAACCACTATTATCCTCAAATCATCATTATTGGCTATTATACTTTTCAAATCATAGGGAATACGGTTTTCTTTAAACCTTTTATTCATCGCTTCCTCAGTAAATTTTGCCCCTTCCAATTCAATTGTTCCTGTAAATGCAACACAGGTAAGGATATTGCTATTTCTATTTTTTAAATATTCATCAATGGCAATCTTATAGCATACTGCATGCTTCCTTGAAGGGGTAATCAACATAGCTTTTGCTTTACCTGACAGCCATGTTATCCTGTTTTTAAGGAAATCATCTGCTATTATTTTTGTTTTATAATTTAGAACTTCCTCTGAAGTAGTTATATAGTTAAATATGGCACTTTGAGATCTCCCAGCCTCATATTCTTCTCCGTCATCCTTTAATGCTTTAACCTCAAAATGTTCTTGATATTGTGTGTAAGCCTGCAAGGGGTTTAATATATATTTTTCTTCAATAGCCTGTTTCATTGAGTATTTATCAAAATAAGTCTTGCCCCGTTCCCTCCTTGTACCGAAGAGTTCCATCGTTTCTTTTTTAGGGGTGGCTGTAAATGCAAAATAACTAACGTTGTTAGTGGATTTAATAATAACTTGGTTGTTTATCAATTGATTTTGACCATCTTCCAACTCCTCGTATGCGTTATCTATCTCCACGGCTTCTTTAAGTGATTTTCCTGTCAATGTTTCTGATGCCTTTGACAAAGATTTACCGCCCGTTGAAGAATGAGCTTCATCTATAATGATTGCATACTTTCTGCTCTTGTATTGCTTTATATCGTTCAGTATTGGTCTGAACTTTTGCAAAGTGGTAACGATTATATAACCACCATCTTTTAATCTTTTCAGCAAATCTTTGGATGTTGTATCTATATGCTGCGCCACGCCTTTTTTACCGTCCATGGTCATTAGTTCCGCCCCCAACTGCCCATCAATTACTGTCCTGTCGCTTATAACTATAACGGTATTGATATCTTGTATGTTAATCAGCCTTTTGGCAAGCCAAGCAATGGTCTTTGTTTTGCCGCTTCCGGCACTATGCCAAATAAGGTATCTTCCACCTACACCGATATTATTTACATCTTCTTCAATGCGCAGGACAGCCCGAAGCTGATGGTAACGGGGAAATATCATGTTTCC
Source organism: Clostridiales bacterium (assembly GCA_012522255.1). Lineage (GTDB taxonomy): Bacteria > Bacillota > Clostridia > Lutisporales > Lutisporaceae > JAAYKT01. The sequence continues at coordinate 1,980 of JAAYKT010000357.1, read as the reverse complement.
GTCATCATCGATAAACATAAATTCCCTTATTATTCGCAGGAGCATATCTTTTTGCAATATTTCTTCCCATAAATAATGAGTTAAATGTTTGCCTTCTACGATAGGATTACCGGCAGATTCATTATCCCCTTTATTAAAAGGCAAAAACTTTGTTGCCCTTCTATCCAACCTTGTAGTCATAAATGCCACAAGTTCATCCACTGCAAAATAAATCAATGTTCTTTTATTAAAGGAAAAGCATAATTGATCGGGGTCCCGGGTTTCTCTAAATTGCTTTGTACCTTCAAATCCGGCTTTTTGCCCCGCTGTTTGCTTTTTAAGTTCAATCATAACAATGGGTATACCGTTTATAAATATCGCAAGATCAACGCGAAAACTGTTTTCTTTATCCTCATATGAAAATTCTCGTCTTATAGAAAATATATTTTTATCATATAATGCAAGGTTATCAGACATAGATTTTATGCCTGTCTTGAAATATACCGAACTAAATTTTGTATTGCTTGCGTAATCTTCTACCCATTCTGTCAACGTCTTTAATAATCCCCTGTTTTCGATTTTCCTGCACAGCAGTTCTATATATTTTTCCTTGTATGAACTGCCATAGGTACCCTTGAGTTTTGCCAGTTCATCAGGTTGGGAATCATCTAAAAATTTAAATAGTTTTGCCCTGTCAATAGCATTTTTATAATCATAATCGGCTTTTTTACTTTCACAATATCCGTGGTCAATAAGGTAATCATATATTTCATCCCTAAAAGGATTCTCTCTTAAGTTTTCTATACTCAAAATTCTCACCTCCCCTTGCTTTAATTCTAACTAATATTCCCTTATATTTCAATTTTCCCCGTCACTGCTTCATAGATGATACTTTGTCGATATTCCTTCAGCTTTTCTATTGTTTTTTCATTGGCTGATATGACAGAATCAATCTGTGAACATTTTGCATCAAGATGGTCTACTATTTGTTGTTGTTCATTTATTGGAGGTATTATGGCTTTTATATTAGATATCTCACTTGAACTGATAGCTGGGTAACTTACACCAACAGATTTGCTTACAATTTTTTGGATAAAATATTCACTAATACATAAATAATAAACGTATTCCTTTATAATATTTTTCGGCGAAATAATACAAAATCCTGTAGAACAAATATATTTATTATCTTTTTTTATCTGTGCTATAGCCTTCAAATAAGTCCTTACAGTCGAAACAATTATATCACCATTGTCTACTATCATCCTTGCCCTTGATGGACTCATAGAAAATTCCATCACTTGGGTATCACTTATAATCCCTGTTTCTATGATACTTGAAATATCAATGTAATTGAATTGAAACTCAGGATCTGTTGATTCACTTAATCTATTTTTATTAATATCAGAAATATACTTTAATTTTTTTATCTCCCAACCTTCCGGTATCACTCCAATCCACTCAACACCGCTATCTTTCATTGGTGCATTTTTATTAAGCCCTTTAGTTACTGCCTCATATATAATACTTTGGCGATATTCTTTCAGCTTTTCATTGGTTTTTTCCTTTGCATCTATAATAGAATCAATTTGGGCACATTTGTTATCAAGATAATAGACAATATGTATCTGTTCCTTTATTGGGGGTATTATGGCTTTCGTTGCTTTTAGAATACTTTGAGTTATGCTAAAAACCTTAACACCATAAACAACACTTCTAATTTGAGCTCTCCAAGCATCAGTAGCAAATAAATAAGCAAAATATCTTGAACTCAGATTTATAACCGGTCTTGCAATAATTGTATGCGAACCGGCAAATATTTTTTGTGCATCCGATTTTCTTATATATACATAATTTCCGCTGCCTTCTATATCCTCTGAGGTGTCGCAGAATATGAAATCCCCATCATTTACAATTGAATTTTTATTATTATTTATTAAGTTTAAATCAACACATAGCAAAGCATCTCGTGATATATCAAAATCAAAACCGTATTTAGAG
>JAAYKT010000356.1 GCA_012522255.1 Clostridiales bacterium | reverse complement strand
TACATTCATGTTGTGATGCCAATGTTTGTCCAGTGGGACTGAAAAAACACATACAAGTTGTCAAAATGAATATGCCTGGTTTTAAACGCCAGGTATATTTTTAGGCAGATATATAAATCCCAATAACAGTTAGACGGATTATAAAAAATAGTATAAAATGATGTCGGGTTTTTGCCTGTATCAATAATTTGAGGATATAAATGAAAAGAACTAAATGGCTTGTTATTCTTCTGCTTACAGTCATTTGTGCGCTGGGAATTTTCATCTCTTCTTATGCCGATTATTTAATGTTATCCAAATTACCATGGCTTTTAGCGGTATCTAGCATAGCCGGTATTATCTTGGGACTACTAAACGCAAGGTTTAAGAGCAAAACAGTAGTTGAAAACGGGGAAATATCCAGACACGGAATCGGTTCTTTTATTCAGCACTGGCTAACAGCACTTGGTATCTTTATATTGATAATCTCCGGTTTTATTATGGGCTTTTTGTTTTTCCCAAACATCGCCGATACCCCACAAAGCGTATTATTTCCTTTGAATATGCACTTTGTAGGGCTAAACATTACTCTATTGGGTGGTTTTTATTTTTTAACAGACCATATTTTATCCGGCAAGCTTTCGTCACTGATGCCCAATATAAAGGATATATTTCAGGGTACCATAGGGAAATATCTATTAAGAAAGAAGTGGACTGCGGAAGGTAAATATCTTTCCTCGCAGAAATCAGCGTTTTTAGCCTATGCAATTTTAGGAGGCGGTCAGATAGTTACCGGCTCTATTAAATTAATGGGGCACTTTTTAAGTATTCCGTCTGAAACGCTGGCAATAACAACATCGATGCATGATATATTTTCTCTGCTTTTTATTATCATGCTTGTTATACACGTATTATTTGTTATATTATCGCGAGAACACAGAATACTGCTGAAATCCTGGTTCACCGATAAGGTCAGCGAATCCTATGCAAAGGAAAAACATGAAGCCTGGTATGAAGAAATTACAAAAAAATAAAACCATACATCGTTTACAAAGTTACTTTTCGGGTGGTTTATATGAAAATTAAAAAGTCGTTATTACTTTTTATAGTGATTCTTTTACCGGTTTTATCATTAGCTATCAGTTGTAACGGCAACACCGATGAAGCTGCACAAGCGGATAGTCCGCCGGCATCAAACGTTTTGCTGGAGTTACGTTATGAAAACTGTTTGATGTGTCATATGCGCAAAGATTAAAATAATAGTAAGAACCTGACTCCTCACTGCCTTCATTTCGACCCGGAAGCTTATATGAGAATAAACGATGAAGGTTATTCCCCTACTATCAGTGATTGTCTGTTATGCCATACGTCACACCTGGAGGAAGGAAGAAGAACTTTCTTCGAGTGCGGCAAATGTCATTTCGGTTAAATACCTATCGCAATTAGGCAATAATATACCGGAAATATTGTCATCGTAGTTCATTGCAAGCTGTTGAGCCAATCACTTTTTCAAACGGTTTCCGGTGTTCAAATATACCAAACCCGTTATTATCACCAGTATAAAAATGCCCCAGGATACCCACACAGCAGATAACGGCTCATTATAAAAAGAAAATACGAAACCGCTAATTATGAGAAAAGATGAGGAAATTATCAACAGATTGCCTATATATTTTGTCATCTTTTTTTCGTCTTACTTTGCCTTTTCCTCTTCACTAGCCGTATTAT
>JAAYKT010000355.1 GCA_012522255.1 Clostridiales bacterium | reverse complement strand
GGCAAAATTCATATAATTATACAGGACAATGGAATTGGAATTGAAGCAGATGATTTGTCTAAAATATTTGAACGTTTTTATCGCTCTGACGAGTCCAGGGCGAGAAAAACCGGTGGCGCAGGTCTTGGCTTATCCATAGCAAAGTGGATTATTGAACGGCATGGTGCCTACTTTGAAATATTGAGCAGAGTAAATATTGGAACACGCATAACTATAATTTTCCCTGAAGAAAAAGAATCAGAATATGCCGAAACCACCCCTGACAATATAAAATCCTGACCTTCCGGAATAGTCATAATTGAATATAGAAATTCATTTAACCTTTGATAAAGATTTTCCTGTGGCACAGTTTTTAACCATAAGTATCTCCGATATAACACTGATTGCTATTTCCTCCGGTGTTTCTGCTTTAATATCAAGACCCACAGGGGTAAATACGCAATCTAAAGATGACTGCTCAACACCTTCCGATATGAGCTGACTAAAAATTTCTTCCACTTTCCTTCTGCTTGCAATCATACCTATATACTTATGTTTTTTCTTTAATGCGCACCTAAGAACGTTTTTATCCCACTTATGATCCCAAGTAGCAATGATAAAAAAAGTATTCTCATTAGAGCTTAGTTTCCCTACAGCCACATCCATATCTTCGTCAATAATTATATTGTTTGCCTCCGGAAAACGCTGCTTATTAGCCCATTCCGGCCGACTGTCTATTACAGTAATATCAAAATTTACCGTATCTGCAATGTAGCTGATTGCCTTATTTACATGCACCGCTCCGCATAAAATCAATTTTGGTTTTAATTTGTGAACTTCAATGAATACTTCTCCTTTTCCACCGCAGACCATACCGGATGAGTTATTGCTTTTAATTTCTAATAGCTTTGATTCACCTATTTCTATAGCTTTTACCGCTTCATCCATACTTAGTTTTTCCAAACTTCCCCCGCCAATCGTTCCGATGGCATCCCCATTTTTAAATACAATCATCTTCGAGTTCTCACGCCTTGGTACAGAACCGTCTGCTTTTATAATTGTAAGAACGGCAAAATCTTTCTTATCGTTTTGTGCTTTTACTATTTCATCATAAATATTCATTGCTACTCCTAAGTTCAAACTATATGAGTTTAATAAAACATCTCTCTTAAACATTAGTAGTTTTACCAGTATTTATATCTTTAACCATGATTATTCAATTTCAGCTAAATCATTTAATATCACACTTATTTAGCACACCTTATTTTGATGTATAATAAGCCAAGCCTATGGTGCCGGGTCCCACATGCAATCCTATGATAGGCCCTATTGGATACACAGGCACCTCTTTGTTTGTTTTGCTTTGTATGTAATCAGCCAATTCTTTTCCTTCGGATTCGCAATTAATATGATGGAGTACAACTTGTCCCAAACCTTTTTCTTTAACTTCTTCCAAGAAAAATTCTACTATTTTTTCTACGGCTTTCTTTTTTGTCCTTACTTTATCAAAAACCGTAGTCATGCCATTTGTGACTGTCAATATGGGTTTTATTTGAAGTACTGTCCCCAAAAGAGCCGATGCAGTACCGATTCGCCCGCCTTTTTTTAAATAGTATAAGGTTTCAGGAACAAAAAGAAAACGACTTCTGTCAATTACATAATGTATAGCCTCAATTACGCCGTTTAAGGACTCCTCTGCCTTCGCCGCCACGGCACCTGCCAAACCGGCAAAACCCATTTCCATGGAATTGGATTTGGAATCTACGATTTCAATAATTGCCTTCGGATTTTT
>JAAYKT010000354.1 GCA_012522255.1 Clostridiales bacterium | reverse complement strand
TTAGAAGCTCCTACTGCTTATTTCTTAGAGCTTACTGCATTTTTTACTTTATATCCTGTTAATAAAAAAGTTGCCGAAGCAAATCCTGACTGGGCTAAAAATGCCGCAACTCACGTATCAAACGGACCTTTTGAATTAACTGAATGGGAACATAACGCAACTATAAAAATCAGAAAGAACGAGAATTACTATGACAAAGACAGCATCAATCTTGATGGCATTAATTATGATATAATCGATGATGAAAACACTGCATGGCAAAAATACGAAGGTGGAGACTATGACTTCTTATTCCCAATGCCTCAAGCAGTTGTAGCACAAATGAAAGCGGCTAATAATCCTGAGCTTGTTATAGGTAAGGAAGTTGCTGTTTACTACTACAATTTATACTCCAAAACCAAACCTTTTAACAATCAAAAAGTAAGAAAAGGCTTAGCACTTACATTGGATCGTCAAACTATAGTTGATAAAATCGCTCAAGGCGGCCAAATACCGGCAGAGGCCATTGTACCTTATGGATTGAAGGATGAGACCGGAAAGGACTTCCGTGACGGAGTTGGAAAACTTTTTGAGTATAATGTTGAAGAAGGCAAAAAACTATTTGAAGAAGGCCTAAAAGAAGAAGGCTTTAAAGTAGAAGAATTTAAAAAATTTGCTTTACTATATAACACCAGCGAAGCTCACAAGAAAATTGCTCAAGCTGCTCAAGAAATGTGGAGAGTTAATTTAGGGATTGAGATTCAACTTGAAAATGTTGATTTCCAAGTTAAATTAGACAGAGAAAAAGCAGGAGATTATGATATCTCACGTGCCGGTTGGATTGGAGACTATATGGATCCCATTACATTTATTGAATTATGGGAAACAAACTCATCCTTTAACGATGCTAAGTTCAGCAACAAAAGATATGATCAATTAGTAAAAATAGCAAAGACCAGTGGAGACCCTAAAGAACGTTTTGACGCTATGAGAGAAGCAGAAAAAATCCTTGGGGAGTATGTTCCCGTAGTACCCGTGTATTTCTATACTTTACCATATGCACAAAAACCATATGTTACAGGGGTCTATAAGCCCGCAATTAACTATCCGAAATTAATTTATGCAGATATGAATAAATAAGAAATTGGGCGAGCTTGGCTCGCCCAAACTGTATGCAATATAATAACTGCCCTACTTTTACAACGAAGGAGAGAAAAGATGAAAAAGTATCTTTTAAAACGGCTTGTTATGTCTATTATTACTTTATGGGTAATAATAACCGTTACTTTTTTCCTGATGCATTCCATTCCCGGAAATCCTTTCAGGAAAGAAGGTAAGATGCCAGCAGCAGTTTATGCAAATCTTTTGAAGAAATATGGATTAGATAAACCACTGCCGGAGCAGTATTTAATATATTTGAAAAATCTTCTTAAAGGAGATTTTGGGGACTCAATGAAATCAAAAGTAGAAACGGTAAACGACATGATTAAAAGAGGGTTCCCTATTTCAGCCTATTTAGGTTTGGAAGCTCTTTTTATTGCATTGATTTTCGGCCCTGCATTAGGTGCTTTAGCAGCATTATATCAAAATAAGATTCCAGATTATATATCAATGATTATAGCAATAGTCGGAATTTCCGTGCCAAGCTTTATAATGGGCACGGTGCTGATACAGTTTGTTGCAAAAAAGGTTGCCTGGCTGCCTATTGGGGGTTGGGGTGAGTTTAGACACACATTATTGCCTGCTTTTGCGTTATCTTTAATGCCCCTTGCATATATAGCAAGGCTTATGCGTTCCAGCATGTTGGAAGTATTGGGACAAGACTATATCAGAACTGCAAAATCCAAAGGGATAACCAAGTGGGAAGTTATTCTAAAGCATGCTGTCAGGAATGCTATTCTTCCCATAGTGTCTGTTTTGGGAACTTTAATATCTAACCTTTTGGTAGGGAGCTTCGTTATTGAGAAAATCTTTGGTATACCGGGGCTTGGCAAGTTTTTTGTTCAATCTATTAATAATAGGGATTATACTCTGATAATGGGTACTACTATTTTTTATGCAATTATTTTAATATTTTTACTTTTATTTGTGGATATAGCATACATGTTTATAGACCCGCGTATTAAGCTCAGCAAGGAGGGACGCTAATGGATATTAGGGTAAAATCTGATATGATGAATTTGACACCGGAAATGTTTACAACGGTTAAAATTGAAAATAAAGATGCAGATAAGATTATGCGTCCCAGTATAAAATATTGGCCTGATGTTTGGCGCAGATTAAAACAAGACAAATTAGCTATGGTGGGTCTTATTATAATAGTTCTTATGGTTTTTATGTCGATTGTAGGGACACATATAAATGGCTACAAATATTTTGAACAGGATTACAG
>JAAYKT010000353.1 GCA_012522255.1 Clostridiales bacterium | reverse complement strand
GGCTATGCCCGCTTGAAGAAAGAGGAGGCATAGTCAATGAGTTTTTATGTCAGGGTATTTTCCCAGGATGAGGATTTTCCTTCAAGGTATGCCTTATGTGAAGAATTATTGGAAGCAGGATTCGAGTTCTCGACATTTCCCGGGAAATATGATGAAGATTTTGACGAAAAAGACTGGAAGCATCTTATGCTTGAATATGACTCGGATAGTGAGCCGATAAGGTTAGAGAGAAATCTGGCTGAAAAAGACACAATATTTGAAGAAGAAAAACAGGAGTTCTTGGAGGCTTTAAACGAGATACTTACTGATAAAGAACAAAAGAAAGCGGTTGAAATAATAACTAATGCGGTACAAATATATGCTTTTGATGTTGATGACGATATTACTGAAAAAGGGTGGGACTTTTTAAATTGTCTCTTGGATTTTTTGTGTGATGCAACTGACGGTTATGTTCAAATTGATGATGAAGGAATTTATGATAAGGAAGGCAAAATACTTGTGGAGATGGAATGATTAGAATTTTTATGAGGCGAAGAAAATTATTCTTCGCCTTTATTAAATTATTGAATTCTTGGTATATACCAAATGAACTTATATATAAGATAGATTGGTATAATAAAAATGAAGCTGCATCCAAGCAATTAGGTAGAAAACAATAACGGAGGGGGTACATGGAATCTGTTTTTAAAATTTTGGTAATAAACCCCGGTGCAACTTCTGCAAAAATAGCGTTTTACGAAAACGATAGATCTATATTTATAAAAAATATATCCCACTCTGCAGAGGAACTGAGAATGTACAATAAAATAAGTGATCAGTATGAATTCAGAAAAAACATTATATTGGGAACAATAAGGGAAAATGGCGTGGCATTATCCGAAATCAGTGCCATAGTAGGCAGAGGCGGCAATATGAAACCTGTCGAGGGCGGTACATATAGAGTCAACAGTGCTATGATCGAAGATTTGAGGATAGGGGTCTTGGGGCAACATGCTTCCAATTTGGGTGCAATAATAGCCCATTCGATTGCAAGTGAATTAGCTATAACTTCTTATGTCGTAGACCCTGTTGTTGTGGATGAACTGGACGAATATGCAAGAATTTCAGGCATACCGGAAATAATCAGAAAATCAAAGGATCATCCTTTAAATCAGAAAGCCGCGGCAAGATTGGCGGCAAAAGAATTAGACGGTAAATACAGTGACTATAATTTTATTGTAGCTCACTTGGGAGGCGGTATATCCATTGGGACTCACAAAAAGGGAAGAATAATAGATATAAATAATGCATTGGATGGGGACGGGCCCTTTTCACCGGAAAGATCGGGGGGAGTGCCTGCGGGATCCTTGGTTGATATGTGTTTTTCCGGTAAATATACCAAAGAAGAGATAAAAAGAAAAATTACCGGTGGCGGCGGCTTGGCAGCTTATTTGGGTACAAATGATGGCAGGGAAATACAAAAGCGTATAGGAGATGGGGACGGATATGCCAAACTTATTTATGAGACAATGGCGTATCAGATTTCCAAGGAAATTGGTGCTGCAGCTGCTGTATTAAAAGGTGAAGTGGATTCTGTAATACTTACGGGAGGTCTCGCCTATGATAATATATTTGTTTCATGGATTATAGAAAGGGTAAAGTTTATTGCACCGGTTAAAGTTTACCCCGGGGAAAATGAGATGGATGCGATGGCTCAAGGTTTATTGAGAGTTTTAAGGGGAGAAGAGGATTTGAAGGTGTATGTGTAATAGATATTTATTTTAAAAATTTGCCGAGTTACGGGGGATAATATGAAAATATTAATAAGCAATGCAAAAATACATAGTATGGATAGGTTTAATTCTGTTTATAACAGTATGATTATGGAAAATGATAGGATTATTGCTTTAGGCGATTATAAAGAATTAAAAATGAATATATCAAGTAAAGATATTGTATGGGATGCAGACAGTCGAACAATAATACCCGGAATGACAGACTCTCACATACACTTTTTGGATTATAGTTTGTCATTAAATGAGGTCTCCCTTAGGGGAGTCAAAAGTATAGAGAAATGTAAAGAAATAATTAAGGAAAAGGTTAAAGATACGAAACCCGGTGATTGGATAACCGGAGGCGGATGGGATAAAAGCCTTTGGGGCGACAATTTTCCAAACAAAGATGCCCTTGATAAGGCGGCGCCCGATAATCCCGTTTATTTGATAAGTAAAGACTGTCATACCTCATGGGTGAATAGCCTTGCACTTTATAAAGCTAAAATTGATAATGAAACTTTTATTGAAGGCGGAGAAATAGAAAAATCAAAGGGCGAGCTTACGGGGATATTGAAAGAGAACGCACAGAGCCTTGTTAAAGGGATTATACCTTACCCAACTGAAAATGTAATAGAAGATGCTTTGATGAGCGGCATACAGAATTCACATTCGTTGGGTTTTACTGCAGTACATAGTATGTCATTACAAAATGACAGTTCTTTTAACACTTTAGTCAATGCCCTTAGGCGGATTAGAGACAAAGATTTGTTAAAGCTGAGATTTACCTTGAATCCCACATTATCAATAATGGAAGAAATAATAAGAACAGGCATAGGCAAAGATTTTAAAAATGATTTTATGAGATTGGGTGCAATTAAATTATTTGCCGATGGTTCTTTGGGTTCCCAAAGTGCATGGATGACAGAAGATTATATAGGACGGCCGGGGCATAAGGGGATGCATATAGAATGTGGCAAAGGGCTTGATGAAAACATAAGAAAAAGCATCAGTTTGGGTTTCCCCGTTGCGGTACATGCCATCGGCGACAGAGCTAACCAGGAAGTTTTGGATATTTTTGAAAAGTGTCAATTAGAATCTAAAGGGTTAAGACATAGAATAGAACATGCACAGATATTGTGCCAAAAAGATATAAAAAGATTTGCAACACTTGGTGTTATTGCATCTGTTCAACCTATACATTTATTAGAGGATGTTGATCTGATCAACAAATTTTGGGGTAAGCGGGGGAGGTGGGCTTATCCTTTTCAAAGCCTGTTAAATAGTGGAGCGGTTCTGACTTTTGGTTCGGATTCGCCGGTAGAGGATTTGAATCCTTTTATCGGTATATATGCAGCTGTGAGCAGGCAAAGGGTTAAGGATGCAACACCTTTCTATAAAGAAGAAAAGGTATCTGTTTATGATGCGATTAAGGCTTATACCCAAAGCCCGGCATTTGCAACTTGTGATGAAATTATACGGGGCACCTTGGAACAAGGGAAAAAGGCAGACTTCGTTATTTTGAATAAAGATGTTTTTACTGTCGCGGCCGAGTCGATAAAGGATATAAAAGTAATAACAACAGTGGTAGATGGAAAAGTAGTATATGGAGACGGGATGGCTTAGGGCTATGGTAAATTAGATTATATAATGATATACTAAAAAAATAAATCATAGATTTCTAATACGGGATTTGTTTGAAAGGAGTGGGTAGTCATACATATAATAGATTTTCATGTAGATACATTGGGAAGATTGTTTATCTTAAAAGAAAAAGAAAACCGGATTGAAACACTGTTACAGAACAACGGTCATGTAGATATAATGAGGCTGAGAAAATCCGGATATACAGCTCAGATGTTTGCATGTTATGTAGACTTAGGTAAAAGACCATATACAAAAAGTTACTATGGTGATGCCTTGGCAATGATAGAAATATTTAATGAGGGTATAAAGGGTAACGAAGAAGATATTGCAGTAGCAAAATCTTACAATGATTATCTAAGCAATAAAAAATGCAGTAAACTTTCTGCTTTTTTAACCATTGAAGAAGGTGGAATTATAGAAAACAATATAGATATGCTTGATGATTTATATGAAAAAGGTGTAAGGGTAATTACTCTTACCTGGAATTATGAAAACTGTATAGGTTATCCCAACTTTGAATATAATTATCAAAATCAAGGTTTGAAGCCTTTCGGCTTGGAGGCTCTTGAAAGAATGGATGAATTAGGTATAATCGTAGATGTATCACATTTATCCGATGGAGGTTTTTATGATATATATAGACATGGTAAAAGACCTTTCATGGCGACACATTCAAATGCAAGAAGTATATGTGATGTGTCAAGGAACCTCACCGATGATATGATAAAAAAACTTGCAGATAAAGGTGGTATAACAGGAATTAATTTTTGCGGTGATTTTTTAAACCTTGATGGTAAGAGCAACATGGAGGGAATGATAAGGCATATCAAGCACATAACCAAAGTCGGCGGATTGGAAGTAGTCGGGCTTGGCACTGATTATGACGGAATTGAAGGGGACTTGGAATTAAAGGGCGCACAGGATTTACCAAAATTAGTAGAAGCTTTAGAAGCGGCTAAGTTTTCCTCTAATGAAATTGAGGCGATTTGCTTTAAAAATGCCGAGAAGTTTTTTGAAAGATATTGGGGGAAGAATTAGGTTTGTGGGGTGTAAATAAGATGTTTTCATTTAAGAACGACAGAGTAAAATCGATAATATACCTGATTATTGCTTCAGTATTATGGAGCACAGCGGGAGTCTTAATAAAACTTGTGAATTGGAATCCATTGGCGATAGCGGGAAGCAGAAGTTTTATCGCCTCTTTTGTGGTTTTGGCGTATGTGAAGAAACCTAAAATAACAATGTCAAGGGCACAAATTGGAGGTGCCATTTGTTATGCTGCCACAGTTATACTGTTTGTTACCGCAAACAAATTGACAACCTCTGCCAATGCTATTTTGCTGCAGTTTACCGCGCCGGTTTTTGTAGCACTGCTCAGTGCGTGGCTTTTAAAAGAAAACATTTACCGATATGATTGGATCACCATGGGTTTTGTATTTGCAGGGATGATACTTTTTTTTGTAGATGACGTAGGTGTGGGTAACATGCTGGGGAACGTAATTGCTGTAGTCAGCGGTTTCTTTTTAGCATGCGTCACAATAGCTTTAAGACTTCAAAAAGACGGATCCCCTGTAGAAACCGCATTGTTGGGTAATATACTTACATTTATTGTGGCAATACCTTTTATTCTTAAGTCTATGCCTGATTTGAGAAGTATTATCGGATTAATTCTGTTGGGAGTATTTCAACTTGGGATGGCTTATATATTTTATGCCCTGTCCATGAAACATATTTCAGCTATCGAGGCGATACTCATAACTGTAGTTGAGCCTATTTTAAATCCTATTTGGGTATTTTTCTTTTCCGGGGAAAAGCCCACATTGTTTGCAATAATCGGTGGATTGGTTGTGCTTTCATCGGTTACTGTAAGGAGCATATATGTTAACAAAAAAGCTGATGTAGGTGAAAGTCTCTAAAATTTTCAGTTTTTGTTTAAGAAATTTCACTGATATGGAATGCAGATTAAGATTATAAGTCTTTAGTTTCATGGAGGAAAATATGACATTAAAAGAAAAAGCTATAGATAAACAAATATTTAAATTGGCCATACCCGCAATTGCAGAAATGTTACTGCATACCCTTGTTTGGACCGTGGATACGGCAATGGTAGGCAGGCTTACCCCTGCTGATATGTCCGGGGTCAATCTGGGTGCCTCGATAATGTTTACCATGGCACATATAATAGGAGCTATAGGAGTGGGTGCCACTGCTTTGATAGCAAGAAATATCGGTGCAAAGGATATTGAAAGAGCCGAGTATATATCCGGGCTATCTTTGAGCCTTGGGGCGATTATAGCTTTTATAATAGGTATTTTAGGGATAATATCTTCCAAAACTATTTTTTTGACAATAGTTAAGGATCAGATGGTCATAGATATAGGCACTCAATATACCAGAATTGTATTTATAGGACTATTTTTTTTGATACCCCAGATGATAACAACATCGGTTCTCAGGGCGGCGGGTAATGCCGTTGTTCCTATGTTGGCGGCTTTAGTTGCAAATACTTTTAATATAGTGGGTGATTATGTACTTATATTCGGAAAATTCGGATTCCCAGCTTTAGGTGCCAAAGGTG
>JAAYKT010000352.1 GCA_012522255.1 Clostridiales bacterium | reverse complement strand
TTCCGGTAGTATAGGATTAATCAAAACTCTCCTCCTTGAATTTAGAAAAATCAAATCGACACCTTGATGTTCTATATTTTTCGGCATTTAAAACACAAATTATTTTATCTGCCACATTATCAACTTTATCATTATTAATTACATAATCATATTTTACGACTTCCTTAACCTCTTTTAAAGCTGCTTTAAGCCTTCTGTTTATTATATCATCAGAATCGGTAGCCCTTCCGATTATTCGCTTTCTTAACTCACCATATGACGGGGGCATGATAAAAATGAATACCGCCTCTTTAAAATTTGACTTTATTTGCATAGCACCTTGTATATCTATTTCCAATATTACACTGATTCCATTATTCAAATTTGTTTCTACATATTTTTTAGGGGTACCATAATAACTGCCATATACCTTTGCATATTCCAAAAACTCGCCGCGTTTTTGCATATCATCAAATTCATGTTCCTCTTTATAATAATAATTTATACCCTCATATTCTCCTATTCTCGGCTTTCTTGTTGTTGCAGATATTGAGAGCTTTACATCCTTTAGGTCTCTTTTAAACAATTCTTTGCAAATTGTACCCTTCCCTACGCCTGAGGGACCGGAAATTACAACAAGCATACCATTACGTTTAATCATATAATCACATCCAAGTAGGTTATTTCATGTTTTCTTCTAAAGTGCTGTCTTCATCTCTTTCAACTATTCTATGGGCGACGGTTTCCGGTTGCACTGCAGATAAAATAATATGGTCACTATCGGTAATCACAACAGCTCTTGTTCTTCTTCCGTAAGTCGCATCTATCAACATTCCCCTATCCCTTGCTTCCTGGATTATCCTTCTAATCGGAGCCGATTCCGGGCTGACTATTGCAATAACTCTATTTGCAGATACAATATTTCCAAACCCGATATTGATTAATTTAATAGACAAATTATCCCTCCTATTATTCAATATTTTGCACTTGCTCTCTTATTTTCTCTATCTCAGTCTTCATGTTTATAACATAGTTTGTAATATTAAATTCGCTAGCCTTTGAACCAATAGTATTCACTTCTCTATTCATTTCCTGTATAATAAAATCCAGCTTTTTCCCTAATGAAATGCTGCCGTTAATTGTATTCTTAAATTCTTTCAAATGACTTTTAAGTCTTACCAATTCTTCATCAATACTGCTCTTGTCAGCTATAATAATGATTTCTGTCATAAGTCTATTTTCATCCAAATTTATATCTTTTGCCAAATCTTTTACTCTTTGATAAAATTTATCTCTGTTGGCTTCTGCCATTCCCAAAGAAAGCATATCTGTTTCTTTTACCATTTCTTCAATGCTGGATATTTTTTTCATTATATCCTTGTGCAATCTTTCACCTTCTCTTAATCTCATAAGTGCAAAAGACTCTAAAGCGCTTTCCAAAGCTGTACCTAATATATTCCATATGGTATCCTCTTCCTTTTCGATCTTTTCAATCCTTATAATATCAGGAAATCCGGCTATAAGAGATAAATTTATTTCGTCCTTTATTTTAAATTCTTCTTTAATAAATTCAAAACAATCTATGTACGATTTTGTTAGGTTCTTATCCAGTTCGATGGTTACATTGGGTTCATATGAAATATAGTTTACATAAATATCAACTTTACCTCTTGTTATGTATTCCGCTGCAAGTTTTTTAACCTTTTCCTCAAGAGAATTAAACATTCGAGGTATTCTTACAGATACATCATTATATCTATGGTTCACAGATTTAACCTCTACTGTAAACTTTAACCCACTTCCTTCATATTCACCTTTACCATATCCGGTCATACTTTTAATCAATAAACACACCTGCCTACAAATTTATGAGTTATTATAACCAGCATTTTAATAAATAATAGCATTTCAATTAAAATTTGTTAATAGTTTTGATTCTATATAATTCTATTAAATTTTCATCAAAAACACAATAGTAAAACCAAATATGTATGATCTCCAATATCGTAACAGTACGGCAACTGTTCACTCTATATCCTATAAATAATGGCAGATTATTGTATTTGACACGATTACTGAGTTACAATACAATTCCTATCAAATACTAATACTGACATTGAAATATTAAACTAATAAAGTATAAAATGCATCGACTTAACTATTACCGCCACTATAGCTTATTTGGATATCAGTTTTTGTATTTGACACGATTGTTGAGTTACAAGGTATACAATGTATCTATCGCAACTAAATTGAATTAAAATATTTCGTTATGCTATAACCAGGTGTAATATAAATGTGACAGGGCTTTTATATAATGTCTTAGTATGGAGGTTTTTTAATGCCTTTTGATGGCTTTACCGTTAATGCATTGGTTCATGAACTCAATAATACAATTCGAGGCGGAAAAATAGACAAAATATATCAACCGGAAAAAGATGAATTGCTTTTCATAATACGAAACAATAAGAATAATTTTCGGCTTTTAATTTCTGCCAATCCATCACTGCCTAAGTTTCATTTAGTTGAAGAAAAAAAAGATAATCCTTTAACTGCACCATCATTTTGTATGTTGCTAAGAAAACATTTACTTGGCAGCAAAATACTTAAAGTCAGTCAATTGAGCTTGGAAAGGGTTGTTGAAATAGTCTTTGAAGGCATTGATGAAATGGGCTACAAGGTGGAAAAATCACTAATAATTGAAATAATGGGACGCCATAGCAATATAATTTTTATTAATAATGATGATCTTACCATAATTGACAGTATCAAAAGAGTTAGCCCCTATCTGAGCAGTATAAGAACTGTCCTGCCGGGTTTAAAATACATATACCCCCCTTCAAAAGACAGAATAGACCCTTTAGATATCAATATAGACTTCCTTATTAGTGATATTGCAAATCTAAAAAGCAGTATCATGGCTTACAAATACCTTATGAAAAGATTTTATGGTATAAGCACCATTATGGCACAGGAAATATGTTTTGTATCATGTGTTGAACCGGAATTGGATTTAAAGGGTACAAATGAAGAAGCTATAATAAAGCTTTATTCAGGCTTTAACGATATTATTAAAAAAGTACATTCTATTGATTTTAAGCCAAATCTTATAATCAATAATAACAAGATAATAGAATTCTCAGCTATAGATTTGGATATTTATAAATCTTATAAAAAAAACTATTTTGAGAGCATAAGTAAAGTTATAGACACATTTTATTCCGAAAATGACAGATTAAGCAGGATGAAACAAAAAACAGGCGATTTGCACAGAACAGTATCCAATAGACTGGAACGCAATTTAGAAAAATTGGAAGTGCTCGATAGCGAGCTGAATGATGCAAAATCAAGTGAAAAATACAAACTTTATGGTGATTTGATTATGTCTAATATGTACACCTTAAAAAAAGGTATGAAAATGGCTGTTCTTAAAAACTATTACGCTGAAAATGAAGAAGAAACTGAAATTACTTTAAAAATAAACTTAACTCCCGCCCAAAATGCCCAAAACTATTATAAAAAATATAATAAGTCAAAAAACGCACTAAAACTGCTGACTAACCAAATAATCCAGACAAAGAAAGAAGTTATGTATTTGGAAAGTGTTTTGGAGAGTTTAAACAAATGTTTTCTTGATGAAGAAATTGAAGAAATAAAACAGGAGCTTTCACAACAAGGATATATAAGGAAAATAAGCGGAAAAAAGATTAAGGAGAGAAAAAAGACCCAAAAACTGTTACATTACCTTTCATCGTCAGGCTTTAGTATCTTTGTAGGAAAAAACAATGTACAAAATGACTATTTAACTCTAAAGTTTGCTAATCCAACTGATTTCTGGTTCCATACAAAAGACATTCCCGGTTCTCACGTAATTATTAAAACAAATAACAAAGCTGTTGATCATTCAACTGTTACCGAGGCCGCATTGCTCGCGGCTTACTACAGTAAAGGAAAGCTCTCTTCTAATGTGCCCGTTGATTACACACAAAAGAAAAATGTTAAAAAACCGACAGGTGCTAAACCCGGCATGGTAATCTATGATAATTATAAAACCATTTACATTACACCGGAAGAAGAACAAATAAAGCATATAAAACAAAAAGAATAAATATTGGTTGAAATACAAAAAACAGCTATCGAGGACTTATTTTCGATAGCTGTTTTGATTTAATAATTTTTATAGTTTTTTAGAGAATATAGCAAGGACTACAATAATCAAAATACCAAATATCATCAAACTTGTTTGTTCAATTGATAGTATCCCTACAGTAGCCACTATACCGATTAGTACAGGGATAACATATTTTATAATATTGTACCAAACCTCAAATAATCCGAATGATAATGTTCCGCCATTTGTGAGTTCATCCTTTAGGTCTTCTTTCTTCAGGAACCAACCTACAAAGATTGCCAACAGCATTCCCCCGATTGCCAGGAATATTTTGTCAGTTAGGATATCAAAGAAATCAAAGGCACCTACTCCAAATATAGTAACACCTGACATTGCACCAAGGGATAAAGATGAAAGTGCACAAAGCACAGCCATAACGACGGAGGTTCCATAGGTTGCTACTCTTCTATCCATTTTCTTTTCATCCATCAGATAAGCAACACAAACTTCTAACAAGGATACTGATGAAGTAAGAGCCGCAATGAAAAGCGCAACAAAGAAAAATGCCGAGAATAATGGTCCTATACCGCCCATCTGTGCAAATATCTGCGGTACAACAACAAATACAAGCCCAGGGCCTGCTGCAGGCTCCATGCCAAATGCAAATAATGCCGGGAACATTGCAACACCTGCCAACAGTGCAACGCTGGTATCCATTGAGACTACTATAAGGGTATTGTTTGGAAGTTTTTCTTCTTTATTCAGGTAACTTCCATAGGTAATCATACAACCCATACCAAGGCTCAATGAGAAGAAAGCCTGTCCCAGCGCTGCCAGGAAAGTTCCCCCTGTTACTACTGACCAATCAGGTACAAACAAATATGAAAGTCCTGCACCGGCTCCGGGAATGGTAAGACCTTTTATTGTTACAATTAAAAGTAAAACATACAGAATCGGCATCAGTATCTTACCTGCCAATTCTATACCTGCAGAAACACCTCTTGCCACTATAAACACATTAACAGCTAAATAAATAAGCATCCAAATTATAGGCTGCACAGGAGACCCGATAAAAGCACCGAATATATCGCCGATTGCTTCCGGTACAGTAAGCAGCCCGGTAAATGACTTAACGATATAATACAGCGACCATCCGCCTACAACAGGATAAAAACCCATGATAAAAAATCCGCTGAGAACTCCCAAGACTCCCGCAAAACTCCATTTTTTATTATAAGTCTTATAGGCACCAACTGCTGCAAGTTGGGTTCTTCTGCCTACTGCAAACTCTGCAATCATAATACTGAGACCTACTAAAACAACACAACCTAAATATATTACAATAAATGCGCCTCCACCATTCATACCTGTTAGATAGGGAAATCTCCATATATTACCAAGACCAACTGCCGAGCCTGCTGCAGCCATGATAAAACCGATACGAGAACCCCAATTTTCTCTTTTTTGTTCCATTCTTACACCTTCCTTTCAATTATTACTTGGGATTTTTATAGTTTCACCTCCCTATGAAAATATTTTAAAATATCATAAAGAGAAAGACTCAATCTGATAATTATATTTATTGCCATAATCCCATGCCATCTTAAAAAATAAAGTATGTAAGATAGCTGAATAATTAAGGCAAAAAAATACCTTAGTAAAAATAAATATTTATAAAATCTTCTACGCGAAAAACTATTTTCCTTCTTTTTTACGGTATTTCAATAATTGTGAATATTATTACTATTCTGTATACTGATACAAATATAAAAGAGGGCTTCATATATTTTCTATATAAACCCTCTTAATACTATTTTTAAATCGAATCTTTTCAAGCTTTACAACTTTATTCAGATAAACAAACTTAATATTATCTTATAGTTTTTTAGAGAATATGGCAAGAACTACAATTACCAATATACCGAATATCATCAAACTTGTTTGTTCTATTGATACAATTCCAACTGCTGCCACAATACCAATAAGCACCGGTATGACATACTTTATAAGGTTATACCAAACCTCAAACAGTCCAAAAGATAATGTGCCTCCGTTTGTCAGTTCATCTTTAAGGTCCTCTTTTTTCAGGAACCAGCCTGCAAAGATAGCAAGCAACATACCGCCTATGGCAAGGAATATCTTATCAGTAAGAATATCAAAGAAATCAAATGCACCAACGCCAAAAACAGTTACGCCGGACATAGCTCCAAGAGATAAAGATGACAAGGTACATAGCACAAGCATAACAACAGCAGTACCATAGGTTGCCTTTTTTCTATCTATCTTCTTTTCATCCATTAAGTATGCCACAACAACTTCTAATAAGGAAACGGAAGAAGTCAAAGCAGCTATCATTAGTGCCAAGAAAAACAAAACAGAGAACAATACACCAAAGCCACCCATTTCGGCAAATATCTGTGGTGCGACTACGAATACGAGACCCGGGCCGGCAGTGGGTTCCATGCCAAATGCAAACAACGGTGGGAATAACGCAACACCAGCCAAAATAGCTGCAAGAGTATCCATGGAAACAACTATCAACGCATTATTTGGCAATTTTTCTTCTTTGTTTAAATAACTTCCATAAGTAATCATACAGCCCATGCCAAGGCTGAGTGAGAAGAATGCCTGGCCTAACGCAGCAAGGAACGTAGATCCTTTTACCACTGACCAATCGGGTACAAATAAGAATGACAGCCCTGCACTTGCACCGGGAAGAGTCAGGCCTTTTAGTATAATTATTATCAGTAAACCAAACAATAGTGGCATAAGAATCTTACCTGCTAACTCGATTCCGGCATGAACACCTCTGGCGACAATAACCACATTAATAATCATATAAAGAAACATCCAAATAAGTGGCTGAACAGGATCTCCGATAAAAGCGCCAAAAACATCGCCTATGGCACCTGTGTTTGAAAGTAAACCTGTAAAAGATTTAAAAATATAAGCCAGTGACCATCCCCCGACTACCGGATAAAAGCCCATGATAAAGAAACCACTCAGAACACCCAATACGCCTGCAAAGCTCCAACCTTTATTGTAAGCTTTGTATGCACCAACCGCAGCAAGTTGCGTTCTTCTGCCAATGGCAAGTTCTGCAGTCATTATGCTTAGCCCAACAAACAAAACACATCCTAAATATATTACAATAAATGCGCCGCCACCGTTCATACCGGTTAAATACGGAAATCTCCAAATATTACCAAGTCCAATTGCTGAGCCAGCTGCCGCCATAATAAAACCAAACCGGGTACCCCAACTTTCTCTGCCTTTTTGTTCCATTTTTACACCTTCCTTTCAAATATTTAATAAAAATTATTACTTATGCTTTTTTCAAAGTCACCCCTCTCAAAAAAAGTTATTATATACTTCTACAAAAAAACTTTATTTCCTTCTATTTTGTCATAAAATTTAATATATTCTGAAATTAGTGTATAATGAAACACACTTTTCATAAAGTTTTAATTTTTTGAATATAACGAATATTACATATAGAAGTATATGGTATGTTTTTTTTGAGAAATCATATGATATTTTATTTTCTGCTACCCGGTTTATATGGAATAGAACCCTTTAAGCATAAAGGACACTCTTCTTTATCATAAGACTCCATATCTATCTGCACTACATACTCATAGGGATATGGAAATACAGAATTGTTTTTACTTCTGTTAACAATTGAACCTATGGCAGTTATAACACCGCCAAGGCTGTTAACAAGATCGACAACTTCATTA
This sequence comes from Clostridiales bacterium, assembly GCA_012522255.1. Lineage (GTDB taxonomy): Bacteria > Bacillota > Clostridia > Lutisporales > Lutisporaceae > JAAYKT01. The sequence continues at coordinate 4,562 of JAAYKT010000352.1, read as the reverse complement.
ACGGAACCTCCGGTTGTTACTACATCTTCCACCACAATAACTTTTGCTCCTTTTGCAATTTCAAATCCCCTCCTTAAGGTCATCATTTGGTTTTCTCTTTCAGCAAACAAAGATTTAACATTAAGTTGTTTTGCAATCTCATAAGATAGAATAATTCCGCCCACAGCCGGAGCAATTACCAAATCTGCATCATATTTTTTCAGTTTTTCCGCAAGAATACTTGATATTATCTCACTGTACATTGGATTTTGAAAAAGTTTTGCACACTGTACATATTTATCGCTGTGTTTCCCCGATGTTAAAATAAAATGCCCCTCCATAAGTACCCCACATTTAATAAGTATTTCAATTACCTCTTCATTATTCATAAATATCAGCTCCTTCAAAATATTTTCATTGTTTTTAAATTTGTTTTATTATTTTCTTCCATATAATTCATGAGGCCATCCAATACTTTTATTGGTACGAATGGGTCTATGAAATTAGCTGTACCCACCGAAATGGCATCTGCACCGGCCATAAGAAACTCAACAGCATCCTGCCAATTCATAATGCCGCCCATCCCAATAATCGGTATATTAACATTTGATGCTGTCTCCCACACCATCTTTAGAGCTATGGGTTTGATTGCAGGCCCTGATAATCCGGCAATAATATTTTCAAAATAGGGTTTTCTTTTATTAATATCAATTTTCATTCCTGTTATGGTATTAATGAGAGAGATACAATCAGCACCCCCTGCTTCCGCAGCTTTTGCCATTTCAGTTATATCAGTTACATTAGGCGAAAGCTTTACTATTATAGGAACCTTAGATGTTTTCTTTGTAGTATAGGTTATATTATAAATAGACTCAGCTTTAATTCCAAAAGCCATACCGCCTTCTTTTACATTTGGGCAGGAAACATTTAGCTCAATAAAATCAACAAGATCATCCAACATTTCTGCAATTATTCCAAACTCTTCTATTGTATTGCCTGATATATTAACTATTATTGGAACATTAAATTTTTTAAGATTTGGAAGTTCCATATCTATAAAAGCGCTTATTCCCGGATTTTCCAAACCGACACTGTTTAATACCCCGGAGGCTGCTTCCGCAATACGAGGCGGTGCATTGCCCCCTCTCGCCTTATATGTAATCCCCTTAACCGCTATTGCACCAAGCCTGCTTAAATCATAGAGGTTTCCATATTCACGTCCAAATCCAAAAGTGCCGGAAGCAGTTATTACAGGGTTTTTAATTTTTATTCCACCTATATCGACGGATAGATCAATCATCTAATATCACCTCTTTACTATTAAAAACAGGGCCGTCAACACACACCCTTTTATACTTCCCCTCACTGATAGTTTTACAGGAACAAGTAAGGCATGCACCTATGCCGCAGCCCATATTTTCTTCCATGGAAATGTAACACTGTACACCATTGTTTTCGCATATATCCTTTACTGATTTCATCATCGCCTTTGGACCGCAAGTATAAACAATATCATATTGTTCTATGTTTTTTTCAAGCAACTGAGTGGGGAAACCTATCATTCCTGCACTTCCGTCCTCAGTAAATATATTTAATATTTTTGCATACTTAGAAAACTCATCAACCAAATAGATAGAATCTTTAAAACCTATATATACATCAGATGTTTTAAGTCGTTTTGATAATTCCAATAAAGGTGCAATGCCGACACCCCCGCCTATTATTGCTGTTTTCTTATCATTATGCAAAGGAAATCCATTGCCCAAAGGCCCCATTATACTTATTAAATCGTCGTGTTTTTTTTCAGATAGTAATTGGGTTCCTTTCCCTAAAATTTTATAAAGCAATGTAATATTTCCACTTTGTATATCTATATTGTTTATGCTCAAGGGCCTTCTTAACAAAGGGTCATAGCTATCCGATACTTTTACATGCACAAATTGTCCGGCTTCTGCCGTAGCACAGATATCCGGACAATGTATTTCTATTTTGAATATATCTTCAGAGACTTTTAAATTGCTTATAACCTGACAATCCTCTACATACATATTTTGCCTCCTACCATGCAATTTTTCCCGCTGCCTCCAATATTTTGTTTATATCATCCCTCATATCGATGACAGCCTCTCTCGCTGCAAGTGCATAAGAATCTTCATCAAATTTGCCCTTATATTTATCTAACATATAGGCGCCTATAATGCCTCTTGAAGAATTTATTATAGAACCTAACCCGTCTTCGTTAAAAAATCCACCCAGATCCGATGCCTTGCCCCCTTGTGCCCCATAACCCGGCACCAAAAAATATGTACTCTTCATCAATTTTCTTATATTTTCTCCATCTTCTTTATGCGTAGCACCCACTACGGCTCCGATGGAACTGTAGCCATATTTCCCTATGCAAGCCATTCCTTGTTTTGTTACTAATTCACTTACTGTCTCATATATTTTTTTACCTTCACAAACTCTGTTTTGTAAATCACCGGAAGATTTATTGGAGGTCTTCACCAGAACAAATAATCCTTTGTTATTTTTAATGCAATTATCAACAAAAGGAATCAGTGAGTCCTCACCAAAGTATGGATTTATAGTAATTGCATCAACAGATAAAGAAGAGAAATCCGTACCCAAATAGTAATCTGAATATGCTGCTGCAGTGCTCCCTATATCACTTCTTTTAACATCTGCCAGTACAATCAAAGCCTTATTCATGGCATATTTGCAAATCTTTTCAAAAGCTTTAAAACCATGACTTCCATATCTTTCAAAAAAAGCAATTTGCGGTTTTATTGCAGGCACTATATCATAAATACTGTTAATAATTTCTTTGCTGAATTGAAACATAGTTTCGGTAATGGATTCAATTCTTGAAACATTGGGATTATAATTCTTATCCCGGACACTTTGGGGAATAATACCTTCGTGAAGGTCTATCCCAACAATACTGTGATTTTTTGTTTTTATTATTCTTTCAATTAGTTCATCAATAAACATTAATTTCTATTCCTTTCTATAAACTAATTCGCCTGAACCAATGGTCATTTGTACCTCAGCCCATAATTTTTTACCATGAAAAGGAGTATTTTTACCTTTTGAAACAAAATCATTTTTATTCACAATAAAATTCCTCTCCAAATCAGTCACAGTTAAATCTGCAACATAACCTTCTTTTATCCTGCCTTTATTAATATTTAGTAATTTAGCCGGATTCAAACACATAAATTTTATTAATTCCCTTAATGTTATGTATTTGTTTCGCACTAAATATGTATAACAAATTGAAAAAGCTGTTTCTAATCCTGATATTCCGTTTGCAGCTTTATAAAAGTCTCCGGGCTTATCCATATAGTTGTGAGGTGCATGATCTGTAGCAATCACATCGATAATACCTTCTGACAGGCCTGCTCTAAGAGCTTCAACATCAATCTTACTTCTTAAAGGTGGATTTACTTTAAAATCCGTATTTTCATCCACAATATCTTCATCACAAAGAGATATATGATGAGGCATTACCTCACATGTAATTTGAATTCCTCTTTCCTTAGCTTCTTTTATAGCATTCAATGATTCTTGTGTGCTTATATGCGCAATATGTACAGGTGCACCTATTCTTTGTGCAATTTTTATATTTCTTTTTATAGGTACAACTTCCGAAGCATTGGAGATACCTCTAAGACCTAATCTTTTTGATACTGAACCTTCATTTATAACACCGCCTGATACCAGATCCAAGTCTTCACAATGATCTATTATAAGGAGATTTTTTGTTTTTGCCATGGAAAGGCACTCTTCCATAATTTCTTCATTCCATACCGGGTTCCCATCGTCAGAAAACATCCATACCCCGTTTTCCAACATCTTATCCAGGTCTACCAATTTAATTCCTTTTTGCCCCACTGTCACTGCCCCTATTGGGATTACATCTATTATCGCATCTTTGCATACTATTTCTTTTAATTTCTTCAATGAATTAACATTATCAATTATAGGATTGGTATTGGGCATACAACATACAGTTGTATATCCGCCTTTAGCTGCGGCCATAGTGCCGGCTTTTATTGTTTCTTTATATTCAAAACCCGGTTCCCTCAGAGGACAATGCATATCAATAAATCCCGGTGTCACTGCCTTACCCTTTCCATCAATGATCAAATCTGCAATTTCATCAGACTCATACAAAATCTTTTCTATAATGCCATTTTCAATAAGTATTTGATTTTTATCTTTGTAATCTATAAGCGGGTCTATAATGTTACAATTTTTTAATAAAATTTTCATAAACTATTTCTCCATTTTTAATCTTGCCTGCTATTATCCTCGGTAAGCAATACAACATCATTATTATCAATCTCTTTGACATTTACTATAATTTTTTCGCTTCTTGAAGTGGGTACATTTTTCCCGACAAAATCCGCCCTAATGGGTAATTCCCTATGACCTCTATCTATTAAAACCGCCAATTGTATCAGTTTAGGCCTGCCCAAATCCATCACCGCATCCATAGCAGCTCTTACGGTTCTGCCTGTATATAAAACATCATCCACGAGTATAACTTTTTTGTCCAAAACCGAAAATTCAAAAGGCTT
>JAAYKT010000351.1 GCA_012522255.1 Clostridiales bacterium | reverse complement strand
TCAGACAGTTCTATTTAATGACTATTACAAGGTTTTATAATACGCCGTTAATTGTAGGGGCATCTTTTCCCGTAGGCTGGACCGTTACCGGCTTGCTGCTTTTTATTTATTATAATAAAGTGATACAATCAAATGAAACGATTGAGGAATAACACAGGGGGACAGTTCTCTTTTGACTCATTTTTATTAATAATTCTAATCGTATTTTTTGTAATTGAACTTTTATTTAGTTGTGCCGGTATAGGTGAATCAGTATTAAAAAAAGAAAATAACATAATAGCTTACTGTTTTTCTTGTTTAAAAGGATTTAAAGGGCATTATATTGAATTATTTAGTATTCTTTAAAATTTTTGTGTTGCCTAAAAAGTGACATAAAGTGCGATAATTACTGTAACAATTATGAAAAACTTAGAATAATGATAAGTGATTTTAAGGAGGATGATAACTTGAAAAGAAGAATTCTAAGCCTGTTTCTTGCATTCCTATTAATATTTGCTGCTGTTACATCAATTTATGCTGACAGTACCTATACAGTTAAGCCGGGGGATGTATTATGGAAAATAGCAGAATACCATGGCACTACATGGCAGGAGCTTGCAGAGTTAAATAATCTAAAAAAACCCCATATGATTTACCCAAAACAAGAATTAAAAATATCAAGAAGCATAGAAGATATGAAAGCCGGTGGCGAGGAATCGATTCAATATACGGGGCAAGGCAGAGGATGCTATGGCCCTATTAAAGTAGGAGTGACTTTTGAGGGGAATAAAATTAAGGATGTTAAGATTTTAGAACATAGTGAATCCCAAGGAGTCGGTGGAATAGCGGCAGAAATAGTTGCAGATGAAATAGTAAAACACCAGAGTATAGCAGTCGATGCAGTTGCAGGTTGCACAAAGTCAAGTACTGCCGTATTGACTGCTGTTGAAGAAGCTTTGGGCAAGGCAGGTAAAAACATTAATGATTATTGGATAGAAATAGATAAGAGCATTACTCAGATAAGGGGTAAGATAGAAAAAGAAGCAGATGTAGTTATAATAGGTGCCGGAGGTGCGGGGCTTGCCGCAGCTGTATCTGCACATCAGAACGGGGCTAAGGTCTTGGTATTGGAAAAGATGCCGTTGGTTGGGGGCAACACAATCATATCCGGGGCCGCCTATAATGCAGTGGATCCGAAAAGGCAATCAGCTCAAGGCATAGAGGACTCCATCGATAAGCATTATATACAAACTTATGAAGGCGGAGACAAACTTGCAAAACCTGAATTGGTGAGGACCCTTGTGGAAAAGGCCTATCCTGCTCTTGAATGGCTGGAAAGCATGGGCATGAAATTCAGGGATGACATATTCACAGTCTTAGGCGCATTGTGGCCCAGATCCCACAAGCCGGAAAAGCCTATAGGAACGGGTTATATAGAAACATACATGGAGTACATAGGTAAACATAGCAATGATATTGAAATTATGTTGAACACAAAAGCAACCGAACTATTGATGGAGGGCGGAAGGGTAGTAGGAATTGAAGCTGAGAATCCTGAGAATATAGTAATTGCGAAGGCAAATTACGGTGTTGTAATAGCCACCGGGGGTTTCAGCGCAAATGTAAATGCAAGAAACCATTATAATCATATGTGGCCGGATCTGACGAATATAAAAACAACTAATCGTCCCGGGGCTATGGGTGACGGTGCCTGGATGGCAGAAAAGATTGGGGCAAACCTTGTAGGAATGGAACAAATACAGCTTCTACCCATGGGTGATATTGAGACAGGCAGCTTAAGCGGAAATATCGAGCAAGGTGTAGAGGATAGAATTTTCGTCAATAAGGATGGAAACAGATTTGTGGATGAAGGTGCCAGACGGGATGTAATGACAAAGGCATTATTTGAACAAGAAGATACCTTAATGTGGGTTATAGTTGATAAACATTCATATCCTACCGGTGACACCAAAAATAACTTTGACGAAACCATAGACTTTCTTCTTGAAGATGGTACAGCATATAAAGCGGATACTTTAGCAGAACTGGCGAAAAAAATAGGTGTGGATCCCGATAATCTGATAAAATCAATAGAGACCTTTAATCTGGCCGTCGATAAAAAGATAGAGGATCCATTCGGAAGAACATTGTTTGATAATAAATTAGATGCCCCGCCGTTTTATGCCGGAGCCCGCATGCCCACGGTGCATCATACCATGGGCGGTATAGAAATAAACACAAAAGCTCAGGTTCTAAATAAAGAAGGAAATATCATAAAAGGACTTTACGCCGCAGGGGAAGTGACAGGCGGCATCCATGGTTCCAATAGATTGGGAGGCAATGCGGTACCAGAAACAGTGGTATTTGGCAAAATTGCCGGAGAAAGTGCGGCAAAAGAAAAATAACACAGGGGGACGGTTCTTCTGTGTTGGATATTAACAACCCGGGGCAATTTCCCCAGGTTGTTTTTATTTATGTATCTTTTGTTCCGGGTATATGACAAGAATAAGATTGGTGTATATCCCGAATATAAAACCATATTTTCATGTTTTTACATAAAGGATTATTTGTGAAAGTATAGAATATTAATAAACAACAGTATAAAGGAGTTGAGGTGCAAAC
>JAAYKT010000350.1 GCA_012522255.1 Clostridiales bacterium | reverse complement strand
TTAGTCAAACACAGTAAAAATTAACTCTTGTAAGAATTGTTCCATTTGAGCCCATTATTGTTGCATAAAAATCTTATGTCAAACAGAACAAAAACAAGATTTAATTAAAATATTAAAAATTCTTTTTATCTTTTTTAATGGTTTTGCATTTCATGGTATAGTCTAACAGTTCTTCCAATGCCGAGTTATCTTTATAACTGATGGTCTCTGAGTATTTGTATATTGTCCAAACCTTATCCTTGCCATTTTTGAAATAATCGGGAAAATTGTTTAAATCTTTATTCATATTAATACCTCCTCATTTTTTACCATAATTACTATAATTATTACAATGGCAATATTATATCATTTTCCAATTCGTTTTTTAAAAATTCCATAAGTGAACTTCAGAACTAAGGTTGTCAAGCCTAAAGTATGCATTCACTATGCTGTTTGACCTTGACGCCAATCGGTAAGATTACCTTATGTAGTATTTATATTAACCACATGCTTATAATATTACATTATTATTAATGATTATGCAAGAGATAAAAGATAAATTCCTGAAATTTTATACAAAATTATTTGTATAATTAAACAAATTTCAATTTGACAATTATGAGGTAAAGCAGTATAATTTTATACGAACATCTGTTCCTGAAATTTACAAGTTGATATAAAAAGTATTGTGTGTTAGGTTTAATTGCATACAATATTTTTCTTTTCAAAAAACAATCGGAGGATAAAAACCAAATGTCTGAACTCAAGATAGTAGCTAATTTTAAACCTACAGGAGATCAACCTGATGCTATAGAGGCTTTAGCTAACTGTATAAAAAATGGTGAAAGGTTCTTAACCTTAAAAGGTGTAACAGGTTCCGGCAAAACCTTTACTATGGCCAATGTTATAGAGAGGCTGCAGGTGCCCACGTTGGTGCTTGCTCATAATAAAACATTGGCAGCCCAATTGTGCAGCGAATTCAAGGAGTTTTTCCCCAATAATTGTGTGGAATATTTCGTGAGCTATTACGACTATTATCAGCCCGAAGCATATATAGCACAGACAGACACTTATATAGAAAAGGATTCCATGATTAATGATGAAATAGATAAGCTAAGGCACTCAGCAACTGCTGCATTGTTTGAACGCAGGGATGTTATAATAGTTGCAAGTGTGTCTTGTATTTACGGACTTGGTGATCCGGAGGATTATAAAAACCTGATGCTTTCCTTAAGGAAAGGTATGATAAAGGACAGAGATGAAATTATACGAAAATTGGTAGACATTCAATATGATAGAAACGATATTAATTTTATCAGAGGTACATTCAGGGTTAGAGGGGATGTTGTGGAGATATTTCCGGCAGCTTCATCAGATAAGGCTATCAGAATTGATTTTTTTGGTGATGAAATTGATAGAATCCTTGAATTTGATTATTTGACGGGAAATATAATCGGAGAGAGGCAACATGTCTATATTTATCCCGCATCTCATTACGCCACGTCCTATGAAAAGCTGATGAATGCGATAAACACTATTGAAATTGAATTGGAAGAAAGGGTTAGAGAGCTCAGAGAACAGGATAAACTGTTGGAGGCGCAAAGACTTCTTCAAAGAACGAATTTTGACATCGAGATGATGAAAGAAGTGGGTTATTGTTCGGGTATAGAAAATTACTCAAGACATATAAGCGGAAGAAAGCCCGGAAGTTCACCTTATACACTTCTTGATTTTTTCCCCAAGGATTTTTTAATGATAATTGATGAATCCCATGTCACCATACCTCAAGTTCGAGGAATGTATTTCGGTGACAGATCAAGAAAGGAAAACCTTGTAGAATACGGCTTTAGACTGCCCTCCGCATTGGACAACAGGCCATTGAATTTTGGAGAATTCGAAAGCAAGTTGAACAATGCAATTTTTTTGAGCGCTACACCGGCGGATTACGAAATGAAAAAATGCAGTAGAGTGGTGGAACAGCTCATAAGACCTACAGGTCTGGTAGACCCTGAAATAGAGGTGTTTCCGGTAAAAGGCCAGATAGATCACCTTATAGGTGAAATAAGGCACAGAGTCGATAAAAAGCATAGGGTACTTGTAACTACATTGACAAAAAAAATGGCTGAGGATCTCACAACATACCTAAAGGATTTGGATATTAAAGTGAGATATCTGCATTCAGACATAGACACCATAGAGAGAATGGAAATAATCAGAGATTTGAGGCTGGGAGAATTTGATGTGTTGGTAGGTATAAACCTTTTGAGGGAAGGCCTTGACTTGCCTGAGGTATCCTTGGTGGCAATTTTGGATGCGGATAAAGAAGGGTTTTTGAGATCAGAGACCTCACTTATACAAACGATTGGCAGGGCAGCCCGTAATGTGGAGGGTAAAGTTATAATGTATGCTGATAATATGACGGAGTCCATGAGAAAGGCTATCAGTGAAACAAATCGAAGAAGGCATATACAAAAGGAATATAATATAAAACATGGTATAATTCCCAAGACAATAAACAAGGGTATACGTGATATAATAGAGGCTACAAAGACTGCTGAAGACAATACTGAATATTTGACAAGAAATAAAAAAGGAAGAATAAATAAAAAGGACATGGAAAAGCTTATAGAAGTATTAGAGGAAGAGATGAAAGATTGTGCAAAAAATCTACAGTTTGAAAGGGCAGCACAATTGCGAGATGAGATTGCAAAACTTAAAGAAAAATGCTACGGGGTGTAAGTATGTCAAGAGATAAAATAATAATAAAAGGTGCGAGAGAGCATAATTTAAAAAATATAGATTTGGAAATACCGAGGGATAAGTTTGTGGTTATTACAGGATTATCAGGTTCGGGGAAATCTTCTTTGGCTTTCGACACTATTTATGCGGAGGGGCAAAGAAGGTATGTAGAATCTTTGTCGGCATACGCCAGACAGTTTTTGGGACAAATGGATAAGCCGGATGTTGACTATATAGAAGGCCTTTCACCTGCCATATCCATAGACCAAAAAACTACAAGCAAAAATCCCCGATCAACTGTGGGTACCGTGACGGAAATATACGATTATTTGAGACTGTTATATGCGAGAATAGGAATTCCTCATTGTCCGAACTGCGGCAGGGAAATAACTCAACAAACAGTAGACCAAATGATTGATTATTTAATGAGTCTAAAAGAAGGCACAAGAATTCAATTGTTGGCACCTGTTATTCGCGGTAAGAAAGGTGAGCATCAAAAGATTTTATCGGAAATAAAAAAGGCTGGGTTTGTAAGGGTCAGAGTAGACGGTGAAGTATTTGATATAAACGAAGAAATAAAACTAAATAAGAATAAAAAGCACAGTATTGAAGTGGTTGTAGACAGAATTATTATAAAAGAAGGAATTGAATCAAGGCTGTCCGATTCCCTTGAGACCATACTCAAGCTATCCGAGGGCTTGGCGCTGGTGGATATAGCGGGCGAAGAGGAGAAGCTTCTCAGCCAGAACTATGCCTGTGAAGTATGCAATATTGCCATAGAAGAGTTGTCTCCAAGAATGTTTTCTTTTAACAGTCCTTTTGGTAAATGTCCCACTTGCGATGGTCTGGGTGAACTAAAGCGGTTAGACCCTGATCTAATAATTCCAAATAAAAACCTGAGTATAAGGGGGGGTGCAATTGATCCCTGGAAAAGGACAAATGGTGACACCCTTTATTACGATATTGTAGAAGCTGCATCCAGGCATTTTGGTTTTAGCACGAATTGCCCTGTTTCACAATTGGATGACAGTGTCATGGACATACTCCTGTATGGAAGTAAAGGTGAAAAATTTAAAATGAAATATGATAGGGAATACGGTAAAGGTGAAGTAAATTTAGCTTTTGAAGGCGTAATAAATAATTTGGAAAGAAGATACCGTCAGACAAAATCAGACTATATTAGATATGAAATCGAAAAATATATGTCATCTATACCATGTCCCGCTTGCAACGGTGCAAGACTAAAAAAAGAAAGCCTGTCTGTTCTTATAGGCGGGTTATCAATTTCGGAACTGTGTAGTTTGCCGGTGCATAAAATCAGGGAGTTTTTTAAAGAAATAAAGCTAACCGATAAGCAGAAGATAATTTCCAAGCAGGTGATAAAAGAAATAAACGGCAGGTTAGGATTTTTAGTAGACGTAGGACTCGATTATTTAACCTTGATGAGAGCATCGGGCACTTTATCCGGGGGAGAGTCCCAGAGAATCAGGCTTGCCACACAAATAGGGTCAAGTCTCGTTGGAGTTCTATATATTTTGGATGAACCAAGTATAGGCTTGCACCAAAAAGATAACGGTAAACTGCTTAAAACATTGAGAAATCTTACGGATTTGGGTAATACGGTAATTGTGGTTGAACATGATGAAGAGACCATGTATGCTGCAGATCATATTATCGATATCGGTCCCGGTGCGGGGATTAACGGTGGGTCCATCGTCGCCGAAGGCGCCATAGACGATATCAAAAATAATGATAATTCAATCACGGGACAATATTTATCGGGTAAAAAAGCTATACCCGTACCAAGTAACAGAAGAAAGCCTAATGGCAATTGGATAGCTGTTAAGGGGGCTAATGAAAACAACCTTAAAAATATAGACGTAAAGTTTCCCATGGGTGTTTTTAATTGCATAACAGGAGTATCGGGCTCAGGCAAAAGCACATTGATAAATGAAATCCTATACAAGAGTCTGGCGCAAAAAGTATATGGTTCCAGAAACAAACCGGGCAAGCATGATGAAATTTTGGGCTATGAAAATTTGGATAAGATTATAGAAATAGATCAGTCACCCATTGGACGTACGCCAAGATCCAATCCGGCGACGTATACCGGTGTTTTTGATTTTATCCGGGACGTATATACATCTACTACAGAAGCAAAAATGAGAGGATACAAAAAAGGAAGGTTTAGCTTCAATGTAAAAGGCGGAAGGTGTGAAGCATGCAGGGGTGATGGTATAATAAGAATAGAAATGCAGTTTCTACCCGATGTATACGTACCTTGTGAGGTGTGTAAAGGTAAAAGATATAACAGGGAGACCTTGGAGGTTAAATATAAGGGGAAAAATGTATCGGAGATACTGGATATGACGGTGGAAGATGCTTTGGTATTCTTTGAAAATGTACCTAAAGTCAAAAGAAAACTTGAGACCTTATCTGATGTAGGGCTTGGCTATATACGGCTCGGACAACCATCGACTCAATTGTCCGGAGGGGAAGCTCAGAGGATAAAATTGGCCTTTGAACTCTCAAAAAGGAGCACGGGCAAGACGATGTATATTTTGGATGAACCGACAACAGGCCTTCATACTGCAGATATATATAAACTGTTGAAGATTTTAGATAGGCTGGTGGACGGCGGAAATACAGTAATAGTGATAGAGCATAATTTGGATGTAATAAAAAGAGCCGATTATATTATTGACTTAGGCCCCGATGGAGGAGACAGAGGCGGAGAGATTATCGCCAAAGGTACCCCGGAGGAAATAATAAAAAATCCTGATTCCTATACGGGAGAATATTTAAGGAGAGTGCTTAATTAAGCACCTCTTGTACATATTTTAATTTAAAAAAGATTGAGAATAATGGAAAGGATGTGCGATGTATGAATGTTTTTTTGGAAAAATTAAGAGACAAAGGATTTATGACAGAAGGCCAGGGGGAATATATTGAAGAGTCGGTAATGAAAAAAGACAGTTTCATTATTTCCGGGCATAAAGGTTGGGGTATATTGCCATTGATGGCAGCAATAAGCGCTGTTGCAAAAGGCAGCTTCAAAATAAAACAAGTAAAAGGTTTTGATGATTTAAAAGATGAAACTGATTATTTGATTATCGCAGACATAAAAGATGCCGATTATGGCAAATTGGTTGAAGGTGCCATTTTAACGGATAATGCATCTTTTATAAGCCTTAAGGATCCGGATCATCCTTATTCGATTTACAGGATACTCGGAGATATCTACAAGGCGGGCACTGTTACGAAAAAGACCATACAAGTGATTGAATGTGCCAAGGTAAACGATGAAAACAAACTGGTTAAAATAACAAAAGTTACAATGGCTGATAACGGTAAAGTTAAAAAAGCGGATTTTAAAGAATAATAGTCTGATTGCCGGTATATATTGTACCGGCTTATTTTTTTATCTGACAATAAGTTAGTATAAAAATCCTTAAGCAAAGGCAAAATCACTAAAAATGTTGTATTATTATAGTAACGGGTATCAAGCTGTTTTAATAATACAAAGTTTACGGAGGTTTACTTATGAGTATAGAAAGTGTAAAAAAACAATTTAAAGAAAAGGGCCTTCCCTTAAAAGTAATAGAAATGAAAACAAGCACCGCTACAGTTGAATTGGCTGCCGCAGCGCTGGGCGTGGAACCGGCGAGAATTGCAAAGACTATGGCATTCAGGCTTAAGGAAAGGGATATTCTGTTGTTGACAAAGGGAGATGTGAAGGTTGATAATCAAAAGTTCAAAGGATATTTTAAAGAAAAAGCAAGATTCATAAAGCCGGATGACTTAAATGAAGCCACAGGCCATCCTGTCGGCGGAGTCTGCCCCTTTGGGCTGGTTAAGCCTTTGGATATATATTTGGATGAATCACTGAAGGTTTTTGATTATGTATTTCCTGCCGGCGGCGGGGCAAATACCGCTGTAAAAATTGATGTTGATTATTTAGCAGAGGTTACAGAGGGAATATGGGTGGATTTGTGCAAGGATTGAATAATGGGGAATTAATATGGTAAATTTAGAAGAAAAATTAAAAAACCTTCCTGATAAACCGGGCGTTTATATAATGAGAAATGATGAAAACCGGATTATCTATGTTGGTAAGGCTATTAATCTGAAAAATCGGGTCAGACAGTATTTTCAGCATTCAAAGAATCAGTTGGCCAAGGTATATGCCATGGTTGAAAACATCGTGGATTTTGATTATATCATAACGAAAAACGAACTGGAAGCTTTGATATTGGAATGCAACCTGATTAAGAAGCATAGGCCGAAATATAATGTAACACTTAAAGATGATAAGCACTATCCCTATATAAAGATCACTATGGATGAAAGTTTTCCCAGAGTAATAATTGTAAGGGAAATAAAAAAGGACAAAGGTAAATATTTTGGGCCTTATGCAGATAGTAAGGCTGTTAAACAGACTATAGATTTAATACAAAGGATATTTCCCATAAGGGATTGCAATAAAGACATAGATAGAATTATGGGCAGTGACAGGCCTTGCTTGAATGCCCATATAAATAGATGCATAGCACCATGCACAGGTAAAGTGGGCAAAGAAGAGTATGACAGTATAATCAAGGATATCTGTTTATTTTTAGAAGGAAAGCAGCAAAAACTTATAAGCGGGTTGGGAAAAAGAATGGATGAGTATGCGAAAAACCTTGAATTTGAGAGAGCTGCCGAGGTTAGGGATCAGCTGTCGGCTGTAAATAAAATAAATGAAGAACAAATTGTGATTTCAGCCAAATTAGAGGATATAGATGTCATTGCCTATGAAACAAATTCAAACCTTGTAAGTGTACAGATATTTTTTATCAGGTCGGGAAAGCTTATCGGCAGGGAAAATTTCTTTTTATCTGATGAAGAAAAAAGTGATGAAGAGGAAGTAGTCGGCAGTTTTATAAAACAATATTATAATAAAGCAATTTTTGTACCGAAGACTATTCTTGTACCGATTGAAATAGAAGATAGTGAAGTTTTGGGCAAGTGGTTAAGTGAAAAAAAGGGCAGTAAGGTGAAGATTGCTGTTCCCCATAGGGGCGATAAGCGCAAGCTGATGCAAATGGCTCAGAATAATGCAAAAGAATCCTTGCGCCTTGAAATAGAAAAGCACAATAAAAATAAAGAAAGGACTTCTAAGCTGTTTGAGGAATTGGCTACTTATTTAGGAATAAGCAACAATATTCATCGCATAGAGGCTTTTGATATATCCAATATACAAGGCGTCGATAATGTCGGTTCTATGATAGTTTTTGAAGAGGGTAAGCCTGTAAAAAAACATTACAGGCGCTTTAGGATAAAAGGATTTGAAGGCCAAGATGATTATGGAAGCCTAAGGGAAATAATCGATAGAAGGTTTCAGCATGGTTTGGAAGAGAGAAAAACCATAGCAAATAAAAATAGTGATTATAAAAATACCAAATTTGCATTATTTCCTGATTTGCTATTAATAGACGGAGGGTCGGGGCAAGTGAACACTGTTAATTCAGTTTTGGAAAAACTTGAGTTGAATATTCCGGTATGCGGCATGGTTAAAGATAATAAACACAGAACGAGGGGTATTATTTTTGATAATAAAGAAATCATCTTGCCTAAGAATACCGAGGTTTTTAAGCTTATAATCAGAATACAGGACGAAGCCCATAGGTTTGCCATTACTTATCACAGAAGTTTAAGAAAAAAGAAAATTACCAAATCGGTTTTGGATGATATACCGGGTGTTGGTGCCAAAAGGAAAAATGCTCTGCTGAAGCATTTTAAAAATATAGAGCAAATAAAGGTCGCATCCTTGGAAGATTTGCTATCGGTAGAGGGTATAAACAAGAAGGTGGCCGAAAATATAATAAACTTTTTTAGCAACTGATTAGCAATAACTCCGGTGCCAGGCACCGGAGTTATTGCCAGGCACCGGAGTTATTGCGGCAAAGCCGCTTTTTTGTTTTTAGATATAGTACATTTTGAGTATGCATTATGTCTCCCAAGAATATAAATATTGTAACAGCTATCGTATTAATGACTGCTTGACCATATTCTTTGGAGGTACATTAAATGCAGAAAAAAATTATAAATATCTTTCTGGTTTTGTTTTCGCTTGCCTTTGTATTGCTTGGGCCAACGCTTTTCAAAAAATATCACGTTGATTATAAAGAAAGCTATGAAGGCAGAGAAAGTATTGCGAAATGGAGAGGCGTTATTACTTTTTGGGATTATCCTAAACTGGATACTGTTAACGGCGGTGACCACGGTTGGATAAGCAAAAAGATAAAAGATTATGAGAAATTACATCCCGGAACCTATATAGATTATAGAACTATTGATTCAGCAACCGGAAAACTTACACTTAGGGCGGCCTCAAAAATTGGTGCCTGTCCGGATATTGCACCGGTGGGCAGCGATATGTATTTTATATCATCAGGTCTCCTTGAACCATTGGATGATTACATAAAACTGGAAGATAAAGAGGATTATTTGCAAGATGCATTGTCTTCCTGTACATATAACAATACATTATTTGGAATACCGTGGGCAAAAATGGGTTATACTTTGTTATTAAACAAAGATATTTTTCAGGACAGGGAAGTAGAGTTGCCATTGGATGGCTTTTGGACTTATGAAGAATTCCTTGAAAGCCTAAAAAAACTTACTGTTATTTCCACAAAAAAAAGCGGAAAAAGTGTTTATGGTTTATTAGATTCTATGGAAATGGGACATTATAATATTTATGGAATGTTATTGTGCGACAAAACAATAACATCAATAGGCAGTACAGATGTTTTTGATGAGATTTTGCAGGGATTGACGAGGCTGAACGAATTAAAGAATGAACATAAAGCATTGTATCCAGATACTGCAAATATCACAAATAGCCGGGCTTTTTATCTTTTTTTAAACGGCAAGGCGGCGGTTTTCTCAGGGGATGCCTGGATGGTACCTTACCTAAGAGGCCTTGGCAGCAAATACGGTATAAATTTTGCGACAGCACAATATCCCTGCAAAGACGAAAAATTTCCATCATACATAAATGATATTTATTATTCCTATGGAGTATTTAAACAGAGCAATGAAGAAAAAAAAGAGGCTTGTATCGAATTTATTGAGTATTTGACAAGCGAAAAGTTTCAGGAAGAACTGAAGAATTTTGGCTATTTTCCAATCAGGAAATCTGCTAACAATATGTACCAAAATGATAAAGAGATGTATACTATTCAAAGAGGATTAGAATTTGCCAGTCATCTTTCCGGATATAAATGGTGGTGGGAAATGGATGAGATATTCCAATATGCAGTTTCAGATGTCTTAAATGGTAATAAAACCCCCCAAAATGCTCTGCAGGATGCAAAGGCAACTGCTGCCAAATATTTTAATGATTAAAAGCGCACAATTGTTATAAGCAAAGTTAAATTTGTTATAGTTTGGAGGAAGAGTATGAAAGAAAAACAGCCAATAATCGAATATAATAATAAGAAGTATTTAAGAATTCCCGTAAAAACCCATGTAATTCAGAAAGAAGATAATATCGTTGATGTGGTAAAAAAATATGCAGAAGAAATAGTAAAGGATGAAGACATAGTATTTATCAGTGAAAAAGTAGTTGCTATTACGCAAGGGAGGGCATACTTTTTAAATGAAATTAAGCCAAGGCCCTTGGCTGTTTTCTTATCCAAACATGTAACAAAGACTCCCATTGGTATCGGTTTGGGGATTCCGGAAACCATGGAGATGGCGTTAAGGGAATGTGGTGTGCTAAAAATATTATTTGCGGCAGCAGTAAGCTTTATAACTAAGCTATTTGGAAGAAAAGGGGATTTTTACAGGATTGCAGGCTATAAAGCATCATCCATAGACGGTCCTACTTTAAATACATTGCCGCCTTATAATAAATGTGTGGTATTGGGACCGGAGGAGCCGGACAGGGTAGCCATGAAAGTCAGTGAGGCTATAAAAGCAGAAGTTGCAGTGGTAGATATGAATGATTTTGGAGGTAACATATTAGGTACCTCGAAAAAAGATTTAGATAGGAAAATGATCTTGGAGTTATTGAGGGATAATCCTTTAGGGCAGTGTTCCGAGCAGACTCCCATAGGTGTTTTGAGACCTTTGAATAAGGTTGATTAAAAGGAGGATTTGATTTTGCAATTTAATAATTCATTTGCCAATGTGAGATATGATGAGCCGATGAAAGAACATACCTCAATGAGGGTTGGGGGCAAAGCGGATATCTATATGGAACCGGATAGCATAGATGAATTAATTTACTTTATTAAGTATCTCAGGGAAAAAACAATACCATATTTCCTTATTGGAAACGGAACTAATTTATTGGTATCAGATGATGGGATAAGGGGAGCGGTTATTAGATTAGGTGATAGGATAGCCAAAGTTGAGGTAAGCGATAACAAGATTATCGCCGAATGCGGTGCACTGCTTTCGGGGATATCAAAAACGGCGGCAGAAAATTCCCTTTCAGGTATGGAATTTGCCAACGGAATCCCCGGGTCGGTTGGGGGTGCTGTTTTTATGAACGCAGGTGCTTATGGAACTGAAATGAAGGATATCGTAGAAAAGGTTGAAGTATTGGATTCTGATTTGAAATTAGGTGTATTGGACAATAAACAAATGGAATTCGGGTACCGTAAAAGTATTATAAATAAGGGACAACACATAACAACAAAAGTGTTTTTTTCGTTAAAAAAAGGAAACTATAACGAGATTAAAAAGACTATGGAAGAGCTAAATGAAAAAAGGAAAGAAAAACAACCTCTTGATTATCCTAGTGCAGGAAGTATATTTAAAAGGCCGGAAGGGTATTTTGCCGGAAAGCTGATAGAGGATGC
>JAAYKT010000349.1 GCA_012522255.1 Clostridiales bacterium | reverse complement strand
GGGCCGATGCAAGGGGCAAAAGTAATCGTAACTGCAGATTTTGATGGCGATGGTGAAGTAGACTTTATTGTAGAGAATGTGACAGCTATTGATGGGACATATAGTATTGAGGTTCCAAAGGGAGAAACAGAGTATGAAATAGAAATAATTAAACCTATAGTATTAAATGAAGATGATGAACCTATATTTGTGAGCTATAGGCAAAAGGCCAATGCCGAAGAAATCGTAGGTGATGAAGGTGAAGAAATTGGCTCAATTGGAACATTTGCCGGTCTAATAATAATGAAAGATGCAAATGGTAAAAATATAATAGCAGGCAAAGATGGAAAAGATATAAGAATAAACGAATTGACTGCTGACGGCAATGTTTTATATAAAGATATAATAGATAAAAACACTGGGTTGTTTTCGATAGAAGGATTATCAATAGGGGAAAAACATGAATTTTTAATCACTATGGAAGCGGATAATAGAGAGCTTATATTGGGTAAGATTGTAATTACATTAACTGACAGAAATGAAATAAGAATTCATGAAGAGCTTATAGACCCCTATGGGACAATTAAAGATGCATCGACAGGAAAAGTTCTTGACGGTGTAAAAGTGGAATTGTTCTATGCGGATACGGTCAGAAACAAGGCAAACAGTATAGTTTCTTATACGAGCGTACCGATGCCGGGTATCACAGATTTTGAACCCAATGATAATGCTAACCCTCAAATTAGCACAAAAACATTGATCTGGAACGGCGACCCGGCGATAAATGATTGGGCCAATTACGCCTGGATGGTGTTTAATAATATAGATTACTATATAGTAGCAACAAAATTAGGCTATGAGACATATAGAAGTCCGGATATTGCTGTAGATGGAAATATTATAAAGCATAGCTTTTATATGATACCCTTAAGTGGCGATGATGGAGGCGGCGGAAAAGGCAGCAGCGGTGATGGTGACAGCGGTAAAGGCAGCAAGGGTGGTGGCAAAGTCGTGACTCCCGTCTCACCGAAGGAAGAGCCAAAGCCTGAGGATGGATTGCCTGTAGAAGATGCCATAGAGTTATCCGCAGATCAAAGGCTCTATCTGGAGGAAACCGACGGGGAACTTGAAATCAAGTATGTAAGCACAAATGAAAACGGTAAAAACGGATTGCACAGAAGGTATATTCAGGGGGTGCCCGGCGGAGAGTTCAAGCCGGATAATAATATAACGAGGGCGGAAATCGCTGTAGCATTCTCCCGAATACTAAAACTGGAAGACTTGGTCAAAGGTGAGGTTTTATATGATGACGTGGATCTTGGCGCCTGGCATGCAAGAGGTGTTGAGGCTGCAAGCAAAGAAGGTCTTTTCCATGGTACCGGCGACGGATACTTCAGGCCGGTTCAAGCCATAACGAGAGGGGAACTGGCCACTGTAATTGCAAGGTTCTTAAAACTTCCTGATGAGAAGCTTATAGAAACGAAATTTAAGGACACGGTCAATCATTGGGCATTCAACTATATCGCGGAACTATACAGAAATAATATAGTGACAGGTTATGCGGACGGTATCTTTAGACCAGGGGATTAAACTAAGAGATCTGAGGCTGTTACCATGATTAACAGGATGCTGAATAGGGGCCCCTTAAAGGGTGCGGAATCTTCTTATTCGGATATAGATGAAGGTCATTGGGCTTTCGGTGATATTGAAGAGTGC
>JAAYKT010000041.1 GCA_012522255.1 Clostridiales bacterium | reverse complement strand
TTTTTTCCTTTAAAGATATTGAATTATAATAGCTATAACTTATTAAAAAATAAATTAAATTACTCATTGACAAAAGGTCTCAATTATAATAAGATTTAATTGAAAATAATTATCAACTGAGGATAAAAGTATGTGTATAATTGATTTAAAACCCGGACAGTGTGCCTATGTTGATTCAATAGAGGGCGATGCAAGGTTAGCCAAAAGGCTTCTTGCGTTAGGTTGCATAGAAGGGACTCCCGTCAAGGTCAAAATGTCGGCGCCTTTTGGTGATCCCATCATAATAAATTTTAGAGGCTTTGACTTAGCAATAAGAAAGAAGGATGCAAGGAACATACAAGTCAAGGAGGCGTAAATACAATTGATAGTAGCAGCTTTATTAGGTAATCCCAATGTAGGCAAAACTACATTGTTTAATTATTTAACCGGGTCAAACCAATATGTTGGTAATTGGCCCGGTGTTACTGTGGAAAAAAAGGAAGGTTTTATAGAAAATAAAGTTAAAATAATTGATTTGCCGGGCATTTATGCCATGGATACTTACTCAAGCGAAGAAAGAATATCCAAAGAATTTTTGGAAAATGAAAAAGTTGATGTAATAATAAATATTGTTGATGCTACCACATTGGACAGGAACCTCTACCTAACACTGCAGCTTAAACAGTTTAAAAAACCTATAATTCTTGTTTTGAATATGATGGATGTGGCAGAAGCGAGAAAGATTCAAATAGATTACGGGAAACTTTCAGAAAATTTAGGGGTTACGGTGGTACCCATATCCGCCACAAAAGAAATAGGTATAGATGAAGTAAAACATTTACTTAAAAGCGGAAATTTTTTTAGGCCCGACACTTATAATGGTTCTCATCATATGGAAAATGAAAAAAAAGCTTATAAGTATATAGAGGAAATTTTGGCCGATTCCATCATAGAAAAGTCAGATAAAAGATTTAATATAGGAGAAAAAATTGATGCAATTGTTTTAAATAAATATCTTGCTTATCCTTTATTCTTATTCATACTTTTTTTGATATTCAAGCTGACTTTCAGTTGGGTGGGGCAACCTTTGTCGGATGTCATGGAAAGGGAAGTTGTGGGATGGATAACTAAAATTTTGGAAAATTTGATGTTAAACAGCAGCCAATGGTTTAAATCGTTGGTTATAGATGGGATAGTTGCAGGAGTCGGTTCGGTTATTGTATTTCTACCAATAATCGCAACCTTATTCTTTGGCATATCATTTTTAGAAGACAGTGGGTATATGTCAAGGGCAGCATTTATAATGGATCGTATAATGCGTAAAATGGGTCTATCGGGTAAAGCTTTTATCCCCATGATAATAGGGTTTGGTTGCACCGTCCCCGGCATTATGGCAGCAAGAACCCTGGAGAGCGACAAAGACAGAAAACTGACAGCTTTGCTTGTTCCATTGATGTCATGCAATGCGAGGCTCCCGGTATATGCGCTGTTTGCCGCTATATTTTTTCCGGGTAATGAAACCGCTGTTACTTTTTCTCTTTATCTGTTAGGAATCGCTGTCGCAGTATTGATTGGTGTTATTTTTAAAAATACTATTTTTAAAAAAGATGAAGAACCTTTTATTATAGAATTACCCGAATATAAATTGCCGGAGTTCAAAAGTATCATGAGAAACACTTGGGAAAAGGGTAAAAGTTTTATAAAAAAAGCGGGAACCGTAATATTTTCCATGTCCGTTTTGGTATGGTTATTATCAAATTTTAATTTTAAAGGAATGACAGATATGGAAACAAGCTTTTTAGCATATATAGGAGGTTATATAGCCCCTATATTTAAGCCTATGGGTTATGCATACTGGCAAAGTTCGGTGGCACTGTTGGCGGGTCTGATGGCAAAAGAAGTTGTTGTGAGTACTTTGGGAGTTGTTTATGGTGGTAACTTGCATAGCGCACTTTTGCAATATTTTACCCCTGTTGCCGCTTATAGCTACTTGGTTTTTATACTTTTGTATACGCCTTGCATATCGGTGATTGCTGTAATGCGTAAAGAATTCGGTAATGGAATGATGGTCTTTTCGGTAACTTACCAATTGCTATTGGCATGGATAGTTTCTTTTATTGTATTTATTACTGGAAATTTAATCCTCGGTTAAAGGAGGGGTTTTTAAATGGAGATTCTTATAGCCATCGGTATTGTTATAGCTGCTGCTTATCTGCTTTACAGGAGCGCAAAAAAGAAAACAAAAGGCGGGTGTGCTTGCGAAAGCTGTACAACATACTGCCCGCTTTATGAAGAAAAGAAAGCAAGAGAAAAAAAGAAGGAATGAAAGATTCCCACCATATTTACTCACAAAAAAATCACCGCCCAGGTGATTTTTAAATTTCATTTTGGTGCCGGAGGCGGGAATCGAACCCGCATGCTCGTAAGAGCGCATGATTTTGAGTCATGTGCGTCTGCCAGTTCCGCCACTCCGGCGCTGTAATTCATATTATCACAGGTCACTTTTAAAATCAATAATGTTTTTTATTTATTTATTGATGGGTAATTTCAATCGGACAACCAAGGCAATAAATCCGTGAGAAAAGCATATGATGTTTAAAAAATGGTTCATATTGTAATTTAATTTAATGTGGAAATTACTAATAAATGTGTTATAATTTAATTTGTTGTAGTAGGATATAAGATAGATATGGAGGTTAGTTATGGATCCGGTTACACATGGAATTGTAGGATTAGCTATAGCGG
>JAAYKT010000348.1 GCA_012522255.1 Clostridiales bacterium | reverse complement strand
GTTTTATACCGGTCAAATTAATCCTATCATGTAACAGTTCATATCTATCGTCAAACAACACCGTTGTTACTATCGCCTCTCCCGGCTCATTCTTTTGTTTATCAAGCATAGAATTGTAGCCGCAGATAGTATCACTTTCAAGGCCGCACATAGAACCGCTTCTGTCAAGAATAAAAACTAATTCCGTTAATCCCTTTTTCATATGGTTATCCTCCTGTTTTTTTATTACATATAGAATAACTTTTTGAGCAAAGGGAAAGGTCGCATAACAAGCGACAAATCCTAAGATTCTTTTTTATTTTGGCAGGCATCAATAAAAGCCCCAAATATTCCCTTGAAAACAGGAAAATCAGTAATCAACTTTTCCGGATGCCACTGTACACCGATAAGGAAACCCGGCTCTGTTGATTCTATTCCTTCAATAACTCCATCTTTCGAATATGACGTCACCCTTAGGTCTTTACCTATATTCTTTAAAGACTGATGGTGAAATGAATTAACTGATAATTCTTTTGCACCTAACATTTTGAAAAGATTACTGTCTTCCATAACCTTGATCTCATGATAAGG
Organism: Clostridiales bacterium; assembly: GCA_012522255.1. Taxonomy (GTDB): domain Bacteria; phylum Bacillota; class Clostridia; order Lutisporales; family Lutisporaceae; genus JAAYKT01. The sequence continues at coordinate 1,003 of JAAYKT010000348.1, read as the reverse complement.
TTTTTCTACCTCTTCCTCTTTTGACCGGTGCTCAACGGAATTTTTTATTTGAGAGCTTATATCCTGGTAAAGTGTGCCTCCCAATGCAACATTGATCAGTTGCATGCCTCTACAGATACCCAATATAGGAATTCCTGTTTCCAGCGCCTTTTTAAACATTCCCATTTCATATTTATCTCTGTCCAAACATACTGTGCCCATTTCCTTTGTAGGGCTTTCACCATAATATTCAGTTGATATGTCTTCGCCACCGCTGAGAACCAAACCATCAACTATTTTAATGTAATCATTCAAAAGATGATCATCTGTGATGATGGGAAGTATAATTGCAATACCTCCCGCATTATTAACTGCACTAATATAATCATAATTAAGGACACTGTTAAGTCTGCCATTTTTTTTAAGACAGGATGTTATGCCTATAATCGGTTTCAATTTATCACCTCCAAAACACTTGCATTGAGGTTTTTATTCTGTGATATCTATATAAAACCCGTCAACACTATATTCTTCCAACTCTTCAATTATATCATAATTACCCTGCATATATATATAAATATACTCCTGTTTTAATTTCTCTATAAGTCCGGTATTTATTTTCTTTGTAGGTAAAGTTACTGCAAAAACTTTATGTCTTTTTATAAAATCTACCAGTTCACCATCTAAATATGCCAAATCATGTAAATTCAATATAATATTTGTATAGCCAAACCCTTGAACAGGAATGTATTCTTCAATATTATATATCTGTGGTATAACCCGGTTTGCCATTTCGGGATAATTATCTTTTATAAATCTTAATGCATCAGTATTTTTACTTTTTATATCTGTCACGATACAAACATCCTTATGTCCTTGAAGCCACGCCGCCAAATCTTTAATATTCATTTTTATTAGGTTTTTAACTATCAAATTGTTGGCGGACCAGCCAAAATCCAACTTTATAAACTTATAACCCTTTGATACCGCTTCGTCTAATACATCTTTTGAACCACGTATAGAT
>JAAYKT010000347.1 GCA_012522255.1 Clostridiales bacterium | reverse complement strand
TGTTCTAATTACTTTCTTATAGCTATATTCGACATCGATAGCCCAAATTCCTTTTTGATTTTAACATTTCTTACATATTTTTAAAGTTTATTTTATGCATTTGATGAATTACCACACAGTCTGACGGGTTGCTGTCGGATAATAATATCATGCCATATATTTAACTCCTTTCTTTAATATGATATATACGCCTAATAACAGGCAACAATATAACCTGTCTTCATTGTATAGTATGTGGACACGTGGTAAGTGTGCATAATCATAAACAGGATTTTTATTTTTTCAATAATCATGAAGTTACTGCAATAAATTGATAGAAGTTTTCTTATTGATAAACTAACATTGTATTAGAATATCAGACCTGTTTTTCTATTCTTAATGCAAATGTATGCAAAATAGATATTTTAATAAAAAATGCACCAAGTAAAGAGGACTTGGTGTTTTTTTATGCGGTTAAAGTCGGATTATGCTATAATTAAAGTACAATGGAAGATAAAGACAAACTTTGATAAGAATGCAGACAATGGAGGGGATCTTATGGACAGAAGCAATTCCGACAAGTTTTTAATAATATATAATGATTTGGACAAACATATGAGGGAATGTCTCCAGGTAAAGACCGGCACACCCAATTCATATTTGATAAACCAAATGGCGAAGAACAACAGAGCATTTGCAAAGTACAAGGAAGACCTGCTTGCTTTTTCCAGGCTTAGAAATGCTATAATTCATAACCCCTTTAAAAAGGATGCGGATCCAATTGCGGAACCCCATGAAAATGTTGTCAAACTCTATGAGGATATCAAAAATCAACTTACCTGTCCTCCTTCCGCCCTTAGTACAGTTGCAGTGCCAAGGAGAAATATTTACGCCACCTCATTGGAATCAAAAGTTATTGATGTTATGAATATTATGGTAAAGAAGTCTTTTTCTCATGTGCCTGTCCTTTATGACGATAGAATAGTCGGCATATTCAGTGAAAGCACATTTTTTTCATATGTATCAAAAAATGAAGATATTGCCTTTTCACGGGATACATTTATAGGAGATTTTAAGGATTATATTGATGTTAACGGAAATGTCAGCGAATACTATCAGTTCGTTGAAAAAGGCACACTATTGATTGATGTTGAAGAGATGTTTCAAGGGAACTTAAAGGACAACAAAAGGCTGGCTGTTGTTTTTATTACAGAGAACGGAAAACAAAATGAAAGGCTTCTCGGGTTAGTAACTGTATGGGACCTGGCCGGATATTGCAGATAAAACAAAAAAATGATAGAAAAACATATTATTTCCCGGGAAATAATATGTTTTTCTATCTTAGATGAATTTATCCGACAAATTTTCTGTTTTTTAGTGATAATAACATAGGTTTCCTAAAAAGCCTCGTATATTGCGGTTATCGCTTTTTCAAAATCAACGTTTTCTATACCGACGATTATATTTAATTCACTGGAGCCTTGGGAAATCATTCTAATATTTACGCCTTTGTTTGCAAGGGCAGTGAATATTTTGGCAGATATGCCTTTCGTATTTATCATACCCCTGCCTACCACAGCAATCAAAGCCATATTGGGATAGCAGATTATGGAGTCCGGGTTACAGTAAATACGGATTTCTTCAATAATTCTGTCTAATTTTGAATTCAGTTCGAAATTGGCAATAATCAGGGAAATAGAATCGATACTTGACGGCATATGTTCTATGGCAACATTGTTTGTTTCAAGTACCGACATTAGTTTTCGGAAGAACCCTTTTTCCGCACCCATCAGGGTTTTTTCTATGGATATGACAGTGAAGTCCTTTTTGCCTGCAATACCGGTTATTGTACCAAGATGAGTAACAGGTTCCAAATCATTTATAATCAAGGTTCCCGTGTCTTCTGGATTATTGGTGTTCTTTATGTTTATAGGTATTCCTGCTTTTCTAACGGGAAATATTGCTTCTTCATGCAGAACCGGTGCCCCCATATAGGAGAGTTCTCTTAATTCCTTATAAGTAATTTTTTCTATGGGCTTTGGGTTTTTCACTATTTTTGGATCTGCCATTAAAAATCCCGATACATCCGTCCAGTTTTCATATATCTCCGCATTTATGGCTTGGGCTATTATGGCGCCTGTAATATCTGACCCACCTCTGGAAAAAACCTTTATCTCGCCATTTGGCATTGACCCGTAAAAGCCGGGTATAATCCCATGAGATATTTCCCTCAATTTTGTTTTTACATTTTTATCGGTCGCTTTCGAGTCTAAAAAACCTTTTTCATCAAAAACTATCAAGCCGGCGGCATCTATAAACTTCATGTCTAAATAATTGGATAATATAATAGCATTCAGATACTCGCCTCTGCTGGCGGCGTAGTCCTTGGAAGCACCTTCTTGTATTTTTTTTCTGATTTCTTTTAATAAGGAGCTTATATCCAAATTCAGATTAAGTTCTACACAGATATCTTCAAATCTTTTTTGGACCAAATTGTAGATCTCATCAAAGTTTAGGCCGTGAGATGCAAGTTGCTGGCACATATATAGTAAATCCGTAATTTTGTGATCCTTGCTATGCCTTTTCCCAGGAGCGGACGGAATAATATAATTTCTTCTATTGTTGGAGGCAATGATTTCCTTTACTTTTATAAATTGCTTGCTATCGGCTAAAGAGCTACCCCCGAATTTTGCCACAACCACGTTACTCAATTTTATCCCCCTATTTGTTATAATAATAAACCCTTAAGAATTACTTAGTTATTTTATAACTTTATCATGACATTGT
>JAAYKT010000040.1 GCA_012522255.1 Clostridiales bacterium | reverse complement strand
TCAACACGCAGGAAACCCTGCTCGGTACTTATACTGACAGCCGAGGCAAGGAAAAAACTGTGGTAGCCTGTGGTGATTTTACCGATGGAGGAAAGAAACTGATTGAATTTGCCCATCTTAAAAACACCTGTATTAATAGTGAGCAAAGCGGATACGGCACAGAGCTATCCTCAATTCTTGAAGCCATCGAAGAGCAAACATTGCTGCCACCCGATAAACTTCGTGATTTCTTTTGGGATATGTTTATTGCAGATGCCTTCCTTGGAAATTTTGACAGGCATAACGGCAACTGGGGTATCCTCGTAGATGAGCACATGGAAACTGCAGAAATAGCTCCCATATATGACTGTGGCTCTTGTCTTTATCCCCAGCTTGCGGCAGAGGATATGCAGTCTGTGTTGGATAGAGAGGACGAGATTAACAGGCGAATCTATACCTATCCGGCATCAACCATTGAAGAAAACGGCAAAAAAGTTTCATACTTTGAGTTTATTTCTTCCTTGAAAAACGAGGATTGCAACCTGGCATTAAAGCGAATTCACAGTCGAATTAATCTGGAAGGACTATATAAAATTATTGAGGAAACACCAACGCCGATGCCTATTCAAAAAGAGTTTTATAAAATTATACTCCATGAGCGCAAGTCTAAAATTCTTGATTATAGTATTGAACAACTTTTTGCCATGGAGAAAGGCTCTCAAGAACAGACCATATAGAGCTGCCAATAATAAAACTTTCATTACGATGAGCGTTTTATTATAATGGTAGACCTCATATCTATCCTTTCTGCTGTTACTCAACAGTTTCAATGGAATCCACAATACTTATCTTCGCAATCTGGTATAGTGGAATACAGGTTGCTATCAGACAGGCAACAATAGATGTGAAAGCTGCTTGAATAATAGAGGTTGTCGGCACAGCCACAAGCGCAAGCTGATCTGTTGCCGCTGCTTCTACAAAGATGGTGCAAATATATCCTGCCACAGCCCCAATACCACCGGCTATTATCCCATAGTAGGCGCCTTCCCACAAAAAGGTCTTATACAGGCTTGCCGTACTCATACCGATTGCGCGCTGCATCCCGATTTCCTGAATGCGGGTGTGAATATTGGTGTAGGTGGTATTGATGATGTTCAAAAGTCCAATCAACCCGATAAAGAGTATCAGTCCCCAAGCGATCAGCTTAATTTGCTGATAGCTTTCTTCCAGCTGTTTATCAGTGTTCTGATAGGAGAGCCAACGGCTTCCCGCTGTTTGCTCGCTGATTTGCTCTATTTTCTGCTCCACAGCCTGGGTATCCGCTCCCTCTTCTAAAATCGGGTACAGCTCTGAATAGGTGCTCTTTCCGGTCAGTTGATCATAAACCGTATCATACACCACCACTTGAACACCGTTGACAAAGCCTTCGTTATCCAATCCGATGGCATCACTATTTCCGAGCACTTTCAGTTCATTATTAGCAACTGAAATAGTATCTCCGGCTGTAAATGAGGTTGTTTCTATTTGTATTCCTTCATAAGATATTGCTATAGGATTTTTGACTAAACAAGCTTTTCCATCCTTCAACTCCTGTATCTCGTCTTTGGTGAGTGCTGGCTTAAGTGCTTTAAGACGTTCCTCATCGACTCCCACAATTTGCAGTGTTTCACTCGGTTTTAACTTAAAGCCTGCTTCAATAGGCAAAGTACCGTCTTTTGCCTGCATATAAAGGCTGTATTTTAAAGTAGACACCGAAGAAACTCCTTCCTGGGATTTTAGAGCCTCCACAACAGAGGGTATAAAACCGATTGAATCATTTGTAATAGAGTAATCTCCTAAATGAAGCTTCTGTACCGCTTGGGAGGCATCCAACAAGCCAGAAAAGGATTGAATTGCCACAAACACTGTAATGCTCATTACCAGAGACAAAATTGTTATAGCGGTTCTGCCTGCATTGCGTTTCAGGTTTAGTCTTGCGTAAAATGCTTCAAAATTCCGGATATGCTTCTCCCTTCGATTTTTTCGTTTTATTTTACTTGTTATCCCATGCATGGCAACGGTAGGGGAAACCCTTGCGGCATATCGTGCAGCAGGCAGAGCGGCAATAAAAGCAAATACTAAAGTAATAGCTGCACTAATAAGCAGAGGAAGCAGCTTACCTGTACTGTTCTGTGCGATCAATGTGCCAAGCTCTTCCGTGTTTTGGACCATAAAAATTTCCGGGGAGAACAGGCTGGTAGCCGCTTTTGTGATACCACCGGCAGATATTACCCCTAGAACAGCACCTATAGGAATACCTGCAAGGCATAGCAGGACAAGCTGTTCGGAAACCAAGCGGTAAAGCTGTCCCTGATGAGCGCCAATCGTCCGCAGAGTTCCATATGCCTTTATTCGTTTACTTACCGCGATTTTCAAAATGTTGTAGATGACAAGTCCCGCTGCCAATAAGACCAATGCACCAATCATGATACCGGCCATAAGCATGTAGGAAAAGCCGCTGCTTTCGTCCGAAACGCTATCTTCTTTATCATATGTGATGCCTAATGCGCTCAGGTAAAGCCAATTGTATTGGATGTGACTGTCGGGAGTTCCTGTTTTTTCGGCAAGATTGTTGACAGTCTGCTGAAAATTACGTTTATCTGCAGTGCGAAAATCCGTCGAATAGACCTGATATTTTACTGGAAGCCATTTCTCTGCGGTTCCTTGTCCGGCAATTCCAGTTACAACTCCTGAGCTGTAGCCGAGATAATTGCTTTTCATAATTCCGCACAAGGTGAATTTCGCTTGATATTCATAAGCTTCTTCCGTGTCCTGAAGAAGCGAAATACTCAAATTCAGCGTAACCATATCGCCGATATCACCGGAAAAGCCCAAGTATTCAAGCGCATCCTGGGGCAGGGCGATTTCCCCTGCTTTCTGGGGGAGATGTCCTTTGATAAGTTGTGAAACAGTTGGATAAACCGATAAGTCCTGCTCGTCATATTCTCTAAGCTGTAATGAGATTCCACTGTTCTTTAGCTTTGTGGTTCCAAGAGTCATACTACTGCCGACAAAAGAGAGCCGGTCATCTTTCTCAAGCAGGAGCTTTTGTTCCTCAGCCAAGTTGTGGAACGTGGCATACCGGTTTCCATTCAACATTCCGGCCTGCTGCTCCCGTAAGGTCTGCAAAATGCCCCAAGACTGACCAATCACCGTCGTCATCATAGTTGACAGTACAATGGCAATTAGAATGAGTGTAGATGTTACTTTTTGGGTTTTAAGCTCTTTCCAGGCAAGTGCATGATAAGATTTCATCGTGCCGTCACCTCCGAAAGTATCCCATCCACAATAGTAAGCTGGCGGTCTGCCATTTGTGCTATACGGCTGTCATGTGTGATGATGGCCAATGCCTTGCCAAATGTCTTCCAAATGTCTTTAAGTATTTCCACAACCTCATTACCGCTCTTGCTATCCAAATTACCTGTGGGTTCATCCGCAAAGATAACATCCGGCTTTGCAATCAGTGCCCTGGCAATAGCAACACGTTGCTGCTGCCCTCCCGAAAGCTCGCTGGGCAGATGGGATAATCGGTTGGTGATTCCCAAAAGTTCGGTAATTTGCTTCAAATAGGCTTCATCCGGCTGACGCTTGTCCAAAAGCAGGGGCATGATAATATTCTCTTTTGCAGTCAATACGGGCAGTAAATTAAATTGTTGAAAGATAAAGCCAATCCTGCGGCGGCGAAAAGCTGACAGTTCTTGATCCTTCATTTGATAAATATCTTTTCCATCAAATACGACTGTACCGGAGGTTGGCGTATCCAATCCGCTAATAATATGAAGCAGTGTGCTTTTTCCGCTGCCGGATGGTCCCATAATAGAAATAAAATCACTTGCTACAATTTCAAGATTTGCTCTGTTGAGGGCGTTCACCTTATTTTCACCGTTCCCATAATATTTTGATAAGTCTTTTCCTTTAATTATCATAAAAATACTCTCCTTCCGTTGATAAGGAGAGTTTATCAAGTAATTCTCAAAAATTACTCAAGTTCTAAAAACTTTAAATCTTGCTGTTACCAAAGCTCCGTCTTGGGTGTTTTTCAGCTGTAATGAACCGCTGTGTTTTTCACATAGGAGGCGACAAACATAGAGGCCCATGCCGAAATGAGAGCTATGGTCATTACCTTTATCACCACGGAGAAATGGCTCTGCTCCTTTGCGAAGGATTTCTTGCGGGAAACCCAGTCCATCATCCTGTACGGACAATACAAGCGTTTCCGCATCCAGCCTTAAGCCGACTTGTATTTTGGTTTTTGCGAACCTCACTGCATTCATAATCAGATTCTCAGCTATATTGAATACAATTGCCTTATCAAGCCAAACATTTTTTTGCAACGTTACGAATTGGTTTTCAACTTTTACTTCTATTTTAATGCTGGAATCCATTGTAAGTAGGCGAGCACTATCCGATAATTCTTTAATCACTGTTTCCAAACAAATATTATTAGGGGAGCATTGCAGTTCTTCCAGACGTTGTACACTGCTCATGGCTTCAATATAGGTTTCAATTCTGCCAGTATATTCTTCTATCAGCAATACGGAATCCTGTGCATTTTGGGATGACAATGTACCATTGGATAGTCCCTTTTTTAGTATTTTTGCAGAGCCTTTCAGCACGGTAACCGGATTACGAAGGTCATGGGAAAAAACCGCATTGAGACGCTTGCGCTCTTCCATCTGCCGCCAAAGCTCCCGGTTATTGTTCAAAAGCTCAAGACGCATTTTCTCAAAGGAATTGCATAGCTGACCAAGCTCATCCTTAGAAATGGACTGAATTGAAAAATCCAAATCATTTTGCATAATCCGCACTGCTCCGGCTTGCAACTCAGCAAGGGGTTTTTTTAATTTCAGGCGATAAAACACGAGACTGGCCGACAGCAAGCCTGTTGTTACAAAAAAAACCGGAAGTGCCAGTTGTAAAATCCCTAATGCGTGATACCAAAGGGGAATAGCATTATCAACCGTTGCCGCAGTCGGAATTATAATACCGTTGCCGTCTATTTTCATTTCTAATGGCGATCCATATTGCTGTAAAATTCTGCTGATGGCCATTACTGAAAAAGCACTTAAGATGAGGGCGATAAATAAAAACAGCATCGTTAAGTAAAAAAATGCTTTTTTCAAACTCATTTGCTTTAGCCGTTCCACTTATAACCTACCCCCCATATCGTTTTAATATAACTGTGGTTGGTATACGCAGCTAATTTTAAACGGATCTTTCGTATATGCTCCATGATGGTATCACTGCTGCCGTCACCCTCAATGCCCCATATGACTTCGTAAATACGTTCCCGGTCAAAAACTTGTCCAGCATTCACGGAAAGCAGCTCTACAATATCAAATTCTTTTTTTGATAACAGGATAAGATTAGTATTTATCGTTATCTCTCTTTTCAAATAGTCGATAGCCAGCTCGTCAAAAAATCGCACTACAGACCGTTCCTGCTTCCGCTGTTCACGGCGCAAATGTGCTTCCACTCGCGCCCCCAGCTCATCTATGTCAAAGGGCTTGACAATATAGTCATCCGCACCGGCCTGCAATCCTATAATTTTATCCTTGCTCTCGATACGGGCAGTGAGAAAAAGGACTGGGCAGGAGATGTGTTCACGAATACGCCGGCAAACAGAAATGCCGTCCATCTCCGGCATATTGATATCGAGCAAAATGATGTCCGGTTGGCAGGAGACTTTTTGAAGAGCCTCGTTACCATTATAAGCAGAATACACTTGGTATCCTGACATTTCAAAATAATTCTTCATCATTGTGACAATGCCTTTTTCATCATCAACAATCAATATTTTATGTTTCAAATAACACCCTCCCCTCAGCAGATACTATTATTACATGTAAATCTCAAGTTTTTCTCAATTTCTTTTTTCTCGATTTTCTTTCATTCTACCATCCGCAGGCTTTTCTACATTTTTAGGTATTGCCCATGAACGTCCAAAACGGATAACACCATTTAACTATATAGACAACTGCTTGATATTCGTTATTTTTAAAAGTTTATTTTTATATATAAACTATAGCATGAATTAACTGTTCTTTTGCAAGGATACTTTGGACTATTTTGGGAATGTAACGAACAAGGAGACACTGCTTTCTGCAGTGGCTCCATTTTGAGCTATATCATAGATTATTTGTGTGTTAGACGTTCAATATCTAATAATAGATTTTGATTTAGACATGAGGTATCTTTGACAATTCATTAAATAGATATTCATAACTAACACCTTCTGTATTAACCTCCACAAGAATATCATCGTAAAGCACAGAAAATCTCATATTTATAATGTTTTTGCCTGGGCCACCTTGCTCGTTGCGGGTATAACCACGCAGCTTCAAAATATCGATAGTAAGCTCTTCAATCTTGAAAATAGGATTTTCTATAATATTTGCTTTATCCCTCGGCATACTTTCTGCCCATGGGATAGGATAAAGTGACATGTCGTAAAGCTTTGTATCTTTTAGCGAAACAATTCTTTCTTTATCCTGTTCATTTAACTTTGAAATTGTGATTCTGATATCATCATAACCCCGCGACCAGCTTGATGACAAAAAGTCGCTATTCTGGTTAACAAAGCGTGTAGCATCATTAAAAGTATAATTATTTGGCACTTTTAGTAAATAGGCTCCAAAATCTTTTTCGCCATAAGCCTCAATTTCCGTCAGCCTGTCACTACGAAGCTTAGGCACGACGGGATTTTCCAGAACAGAAAGATCTGCCTTACCACCTAAAACTATATCTGCAATAATATTGGTGAAAAAATCCTTATCGTCTTTATTACCAATGTACTCAACATTGTAGGCAATATCATCGATTTTGAAATCTGCATAATAAATGTAGTTTAGCTGACCCTTACTGTTTTTGTCAGTAATAAAGATACCAGCTTCAATGTTCACGCCTTCAATTTCAGAAAAGATGGGCTCACCCTCAATCAGATAGCATTTTATCATTTCTCCCGGTGCGATAGTGACTTTTACATCCTTGCCATTAGCATTAAATCGTGCATCAATATTGAAAACTGATGCAGAACCTGATTTATACGAATAGTTAACTGTGCCGTCTATTTTATATTTTTTCGTAATGTCCTGAAATAACCCTTCTATTTGTGCGGAGGTTAATTCTTCCCAAAAATGACCTTCAATATGGATACTAGCGGCTATTTGACTATCAGCCTCATTAAAATAAAGTATATAACCCTTGTCGGAATGAGGGCCTTCGTTACCCACAATAGGCGGAATATTGTTTCCGGGAGATAAGGGCAAATGGTTTGAATAATTTGACCAGATTGTAAATACGGCAATAGTTAATGCAAAGCTCGCAGCAAGAGGCAGTACAAGCCTAATTGGTGACTTTTTCAGTTTATGTTCTTCTGCTTCTTTTATTAAACTATCATCCACATAGGTTAAACCTTTTAATAAATCATTTCCTTTCATATAGAAATTCCCTCCGTTTCTAAATATGCTCTTAATTTTATGCGTGTTCGATGAAGCGATGTTTTGACCTTACTTTCCGATACCTTGAGATGATTTGCTACATCAGATATTGGCTCGCAAAACCAATATCTGCGCATAAATATCAGCCTATGATTCTTAGATAAAGTATTCAAAAATATTGTCAGGGCATCTCCAATTGCTTTATCCTCAAACTCTGCATCGTTAAGTGTATCCGGGATACAGTTAGCTAGTTCATCAGAAAGGGTAACTGTTTCAAATTTTCGCTTCTTGGCATTCTGGTAATCTAACCTGTCGAAGCACAGATGCCTGCATATTTTAGAGATAAAAGCATAAAAGTAGGTTGGCTTTTGGGGCGGTACAGTATTCCATGTTTTTAAATAAGTATCATTTACACATTCCAGGGTATCTTCAATATTTTTCAAAATGTCAAAAGATAGATTATCAAGCTTTTTGCCATAAGCAATTTTGGTTTCTTTGATTGCCGCCTCATCTCGGGCAAAGTAAAGTTCGATTATTTTATTATCATCCATCAAAACACCTCCTTCACTTATATAGAGGGAAAAGTATAGCAAAAGGTTACACTATGGCCCCTTCAAATTTAAATTAACTTTTATGGGATGGTTATTTTATCTGTGCGTTTTGTTTCGTGATTACAGTTGACTTGCCAGATTCAAAAAATTTCTGAGTAACTGAAAAGTTGAATATGAATAGTAATACCGTTATCGCAACAATGGAAATCAAAATAATTGTAACCGCTTTCCAAATACGACGGCTTCGCTTATTTTTTTCGGCTAACAGTGCGTTGAGTTGCTCTAATTTTTGGGCTACAATGTTCCTATCGTTAGATGCCACTACTGTATCACCAAGAAGTGTGCTTACAGATGTTTCGAAAATTTCAGCAATCCGAATAAGAATGTCTGCGTCAGGTACCGAAAGACCTTTTTCCCATTTTGATATTGTCTGCCGAACTATATGCAATCGCTCTGCCAATTCCTCTTGTGAAAGCCCCTTTTCCTTACGAAGATTTTTAAGATTTTCACTAAACATATTTCCCGCCTCCTTTGCTTACCATTACGATACCTTATACTCAATCGTTGCAGCAAGCAATGCAGAATAACATCGTAACGAATTCCTGTTTGGGCGCTATATATAAACATTAATTGAAATAAATAAGTTCTACCGCACCAGCCAACCATAATCTTGTCTACAATCCACGATATAATCAACATATACTGTCTGATCCTTAATCTGATACAGAATCAAATACCATTTCTCAACGGACATCTTGTGAACTTATTCAGCGGTATAAATTCTGTGTTGAGAAATGGAAATCGCTCCGGCATCCATTAATTCATTCTTTGTCCTGCGGGCAGCAGTGGGGCTTTTCTGAGCCAGAAAACGAACATGGCCCGCCATTATTATTGATATTATTGAAAGTTTTTAACAGCATCTATAAATGTAGGAGGATTTATTATATTGCTTCCATCATCTGCTGTAGTGCATGTATCAAAGAGAATCTGAAGGATTTGCTCATTGTTTAAAGTTGGGTTTACTTGCCACCCTAATGCCAATACACCTGCAGCATAAGGTATACCCCAGCTTAAGCCGCCTTGCCCGGTATATTGATATGATGGAGAACCTTCAAAATATAAACCCTCACTTAAAATATAAATAATTAATCTTTTGCAGATAGTTGGTGTGACAGGATTAAATAATCATCATCGTGTTTCCTTAAAGTAAGTGTCACGGATTCACTAAACAGGCGGACTATGTTTCCCTCGGTTTCCCCCCTGGTACATTGAAAGACACCGGCGGCAAAATCACTGGTGAAATTATAATATGCATTATATTCTTCAAGAAATATAAGGCTTTCAGTACCTATACCGCTTATATCATCTAATGTTATATCCATATATTGTTGCAGCTCTTTGTTTATGGTTTCAACATGAAAAGCATGTATAGGAACAGGCATGCTTTTAAAATCCCTGTCAGTACCAAAGGGCCAGTTCTTTTCATTTTTGAGTGCATCAAATTCATCACCATCTTGAACATCTCTGTCCGGTGTAAAATAGCTAAGAAATTCGGCGAGATTAATATCTTCAGGCTTGTCGTAATAAGATGTAAAGAAGTTGCTGATAGGGTTAACGTAGCCTATGCCCTGTTCATCAACAAGTATTGGCTTAAAAGACTCATTGAAACTTTCAATTTCAATATCCGTCAAAGGAATAATATTTATATTTTCATCTTTTGTTTTACCATTATTGACACAACCGATTGCGGCTATTAAAACCGCTAGTAGTATTATTAGTATTTTTAATTTATGATTTTTCATTTTTACCCCCAGAGTTTTATTAAACAGAATTTCGCGGTTTCATTTATATTTTGTTTCAGACATTAAGATTTGTCAACAAATAAAACAAGTGTATATCATATTGACACTATTGTTTTAAGATGTCAGACTGAGTTTAGTCAAACAATGTTCCGCAGGAAGGTCAGTAAACTGTAAAATAATAAGTTCGGATGGATGGTTCATCATTGAAAATGGGCAATGCTGAGGTCTGCTTAGCCTATGTAAAAAAGGAGATAGAAGTAAATGAATAAAAAGCTAACATTAATAATTATTTTGCTTGGTATCATTCTTTTGGTTTTAGCAGGGTGTCGATCCTCTAATAACCCAATTGGTATAACATCCCTAAATATTGCTGATTTTTATGGAGAATACACATTTGATGAAGTGGTATATATGCGTAAGTCCCCTATAATAAGTGAAGAACAATATAAGAATGACTTAGAGACAGTAACAGAAACTTTCAAAGCTGCGCAGTTTTCAATAAAAGAAAATTACTTCCATGAAACAACAGGAACATTTGGAGAGAGTCCGGTAGAAGGTTTTGAGTTTATAACCGTAAAAGACTACGGAGATAAATATTATGATGATTTAGTTAGGAAAGATATAGAGGATTTTGAGGGTCTGGATTCAATATTTGATTATGATGATATTAAAAAGCAATTAAATGTCAATGAAATCAAACATTATATTATGTATGAAGAGGGTGGGGTTTTATCAAATCCTTTGTTTTATATAACCAAAGACAATATTTTTCTTGCCATGGAAACCGTATCCTATGGAGATACGGAAGATAGTTTGAAAGGGTATACCCATTATTTATTGAGACTTAAGGCAAATTAACAATGAGTTTAGCAGTGAGGTTTTTCTGAGCCAGAAAACGAACATGAACCGGGATTATAACGAGGTGGATTTATCGGGTAGCTATGGATAGAATCCCAGATTGATTTACCAAGTTAATATTAAAAAAGCAAACCGGGAAAAATAAAAAAATTATGGAGGTATTAGAAATGAAATTTTTATGGACGACAATTTCAGTAAAGAGCATGGAAGAATCCTTGGCATTTTATCAGGATATCGTGGGGTTATCTATATCAAGAAGATTTCCAACGGGATCAAATGGCGAAATAGTGTTCCTAGGCGGAGGCGAGACAAAGGTTGAGCTTATATATGATGGCTCAGGCAAAGATGTAGTCATAGGAGCTGATATCTCCTTAGGTTTTGAAGTAGATTGTCTAGAGGAGAAAATGGATTTTATTAAAGAAAAAGGTTTAAAGGTAGATAGCGGTCCTTTTCAACCGAATCCAGGGGTGAAGTTTTTCTTTGTTAGGGATCCTAATGGTCTAAGAATACAATTTGTAGAAAATATTGTATAGACCATATCAGAAAGACGGGGGTATTTACATGCACACAGAGATACCATTATCCCCGGGTGTCAGGAATCCTGACATATACACATAACGCAATAAGATATAGAGTTCTTAAAAACGGAGAAAATACTAAAACAAAGGGGAGATATAATGAAAGCATTACTGGTAATTGATATGCTGGAGGATTTTATTGATGAAAAAGGCCTATTGACAACAGGAGAAGCAGGAACCGTCATAATAGATTTTATCAAAGAAAAAATAACTGAATATAGAAAAGGCGGAAACCCAATTATCTACATATGCGATAATCACGAAACTGACGATAAGGAGTTCGATATGTTCCCGTCTCATTGTGTCTCAGGTACTAAAGGCAGTGAAATTATATCCGAGTTGCAGCCGGAAAAAGGTGATAAAATAATAAAAAAAAGAAGATATAGTTCTTTTTTTGGTACTGACTTGGATTTGTATTTAAGAGAAAAGAAGATCAGGGAAATGTCCTTGGTGGGAGTATGCACAAATATATGCGTGCTGTACACGGCAGCAGATGCAAGAAATTTATCTTACGACGTAAACATATATGAGGCTGGTGTGGCATCCTTCGATAAAAAGGCTCATGAGTTTGCTCTAAAGGAAATGAAGTCGACACTTGGTTGCAATGTGCTATAAGATGGAATTTTGACAGACTTATTGAAGCTGAAGAGATACAAAATACTCGTAGACGATTTGAATTTCCCTTCGGATATTCATGCTGCAGTGAGTCAAGTGAAGCTAAAAGGATATACCCCGGAAGAAGCAATAAAATAGGATATAAGGCAGTTTTAAAGGGTAAAGAAGTATTGCCTCTTAGAACCGGCAATCCTCCCGGGGAACTCGTAAAATAAAAATAAAAGAACAGGCATGGGCAGTTGTGTTTTTTGTATATTTATCATTACACCTTTTTGTTATCGGGTGGATGATTTATCGCTGAAAGTGGACAATGCAAAGGTCTTTAGCAGATATTAGAATTATATTTATGGTTTCTCTTCTTCGATAACTATGTAGGATACCCCATTTATCATTTTGCTTGTCCCATCAATATTTTTGTTTTCTATTTCATATTTATCGTTCACAATATCCTTTGCTATTCCTGTATATGTGGTCAGTAATTCTCCAAAGCCAATGCTGTTCATCATATTGCTGCTTAACGCTTTTAACAAGTCCGGTATTTTATTTATGTTACCTATAGTACCATGCTGTTTTATAAAAGCATTTAAAAAAGCCAATTGGTTTTTTTTACGGTCTACATCAAATCTTATACCATTTTCATCATAGCCTTGCCTAAACCTTACAAAACCTTCAGCTTGGTTACCATCAAGAAGCTGTGATCCTTTTTGCAGATGTATGGATAAATCCTGTGAAGGGTCATCATAGTCCATATTGTAAGGAACATATATATTGACACCGCCATATAAATTCACTATTTTTCTAAAACCAGAAAGGTTTATTTTTATATAATCATCCACATCTATTGCAAATTTTTCTTTAATGACATCTGCTAAAAAACTGATGGAGTTTGCCTTAAACTTTCCTTCGTATTCCATCAAAGCACCTACATAATGGGCAGCATTCAGCTTATATATACCTGCTGCTTTTGTTTTTCCGGCAGCTGCAAGAGCATCCTTTACGGTTTGACTATAATCTATGTACAGATCACGTGGTAGCATTATTATGGAAAGTTTTTTATTTTTCTTATCAATACTTATTAATCCAATTGTGTCATAGAGACTGTTTTCCTTGTCTTCACCTAAAAATAATATATTTATGGCACCTTGTTCCACCAGATTCTTTGTGTATTCTTCGCTGAGCATCGCTTCTTTACTTAATATTGATTTATCAATTAAATCAAATTCCGTAATATCATACTTATCCATAGAAGAAACATTTTCATCTGCATAACTTTTTAATACTTCCTTATCATAGTCAGCAGATCTATTTTTATGTACAACATAGGAAACAAAAGAAGAGGTTAAAACAACTAAAATAATGCTTACGGCAATTCGGAAAACAGTATTTCTATTTGATTTCATAAAGTGTCAGTCTCCTTAATGTTGTAATAAAAATCAGGATGGATATATTATCTCACTTATCCATTCATAAATCAAAGACTGGCAGGATAAAATTACATCAATACTATGGCAGCCATAAAACAACATAATATGTATAAACATATTTGTGATATGATATAGAGGCAGTACAGTGTTTGAATTAATGCAAAGATAAAAGTAGCGGCAAACAGAGGTTTTAAGTTATATAGTTTATTCACGGCTTTGCTTGGTAGTTAGTAAGGAGGATTATAAAATGAAATGCCCGGAATGTGGTGAAGATATGCAGCCCGGTTATCTGCACTTTTTGTCATTTGCATAATAGTAGATTGATGTGCAGCGACTTTTTTAATGGAGACCATCCTGTTCCCGATGGTTGCTCTAAAAAATATATCACACAGAAAAAGAGTTCCAGACCTAAGAATAGGTAAATTCGTTCACTGTAATTTTAAAACTCGCTAACCCGCTCACACAGTTAAAATTACAGACGTTCACTTCATTAACCTATTCTAAGATCCTCCACAAAAATTCTGCTTAGATATATTTTTTAGATGCTTTATAGCATCACATAGGTTTTGGCGCTAATAAAAGGAACGATGTAATTTTACGAATGGGCTTTAAAGGAGAATTGATTGAAGGTGCAGAAAACTATAATGGAGAAATTGAAATTTTTTTAAAATTAGTATATGAAAATATAATATAATAAAATAAAGAAGATATGATATCAGTTTAGAAAAAAGCAAGTAATTTAGATTTAGGAGGGGTCTTAAATGAAAAAGATGTTTAGTCCGGTTATAGTTTTGTTAGTGATACTCGCAGTTATAGCTATATCTATTTTTGGCTCATATAACGGTTTGGTTTCTTCCGATGAGGCTGTGACGAGTTCCTGGAGCCAGGTAGAAAACCAGCTTCAGCGCAGGATGGATTTGATTCCTAATATGGTCAGCACAGTTAAGGGTTTTGCTTCCCATGAGGAAAAAATATTTACCGAGGTTACAAAAGCCAGGGAAAAACTTATTGGTGCAGGTACAGTGGGTGACATGGCTAAGGCGGATCAGGAACTTACGGGATCGCTGTCCAGACTCCTTGCAATAGCAGAAAACTATCCGGAGCTTAAGGCAGATGCAAATTTCAGGCAGCTTTCCGATGAGCTCGCAGGGACAGAAAACCGTATAGCTGTTTCCCGTATGGATTATAATAATGCAGTTCAGTCATATAATGTTAAAATAAGAAGATTTCCCACTTCTATTATAGCGGGGATGTTCAATTTTCAACAAAGAGACTATTTTCAGGCGGCTGAGGGAGCCAAGGAGGTTCCCAAGGTAGATTTTTAGTTTATAGGCGGTGATACATTTTGACTAAATACAACAAGAATTTAAAAAGAAAAGCAAGTTTTAAATATTATAAGGTTAAATTATCGGTGTTTTTATTGATAACTATGACCCTCACTTTGGCATGCGGTTTTTTAGTTTTTGCACAGGTTATTCCGGTGAAACCTGCGACAAATACATTTGTTTTTGATTATGCCGGCATGGTAAATAAAAGTGATATTCAGGAAATGCAGAGGGTCGGTAAAGTAATTGAAGACAAAACAAAAGCTCAGATTGCAGCAGTCATTGTAAAAGATTTGTCGGGAATGGAGATAGAGGACTATGCTGTTAAGCTGTTCAGGGATTGGGGTATAGGTGATAAGAATAAAAACAATGGTGTTTTGATTTTAGTTAATGAGGAGAGCCTGTTGAAAAATCAGCGGGGCCGAATTCGTATAGAAGTCGGGTACGGTCTGGAAGGGGCAATTAATGACGGTAAAGCAGGGGCTATTCTTGATGATTATGCCATGACTGCTTTTGAAGACAAGGATTTTTCAAAAGGTGTTAAAGACACCTTTATGGCGGTGGCCTCGGAGGTTGCAAAAGAATATGATTTGGATCTGGAAAAAGAAGGCCTTTTCGGGTTGCAAAACTACCCTGTAGATGATATTAATGAAATTCCGATGTGGATAGTGGTGGTAGTCTTACTTATTATCTTTTTATTAATCAGAAGAGGGTTTAAAAAAGGTGGCAATTACAGAGGTAGGGGAGGCTATTACGGCGGCTTCGGTGGTTTTAGTGGCGGTTCGGGCAGATCCGGTGGCTTTGGCGGCGGTGGCTTTGGAGGAGGCGGTTTTGGCGGAGGCAGAAGCGGCGGCGGCGGTGCCAGTAGGTAACAAAAGTCAGTTGTTTTAATGGAACTACCGGTGTTCAAAATGACTGCCATATTTTATTGGACAATACTCAATAATTATAAATAAATAAAAGTTAAATGAAAGAAAAGGAGTTGATATTATGGATCCTAAGTTTGAACCATTATTTACCCCTTGGAAAGTCGGCAATGTGGAAATCAAAAACCGTATTGTTCTTTGCCCTATGGGTGGCACTTCTTTGTTTGGTTGGATGGAGCCCAATCATTTTGATAAGGAGGCTGCCCACTTTTTTTTGGAAAGGGCCAAAAATAATGTAGGGCTCATTATACCCGGTATTGCTCCCATTAAGGATACCATAGGCGGGCGGTGGCTGTGGAAGAACAAAAAAATGTTTCGGGATCTTAAGATTTTTATGGATGAAATACATAAGACCGGGGCTAAGCTTTTTGTTCAGATGACCGCCGGGATGGGACGTTCCTGGGCTATTACTGACCACTTAGTTATGCTTCATAACAATCCGCTTTTGCATGCTTTGGCAAAACCAATTATAGATGTGCAGTATCAATCTGCAAGCCCAAGCGAATTACCATCTCGCTGGTCGGACAAGGTTATGTGCCGTGAAATTACCCTGCAGGAAATCCGTGAGATAATAGACGGCTTTGCCAAAACCGCAAAGTTATGCATGGATGCAGGCGTCGATGGCGTGGAGGTACACGCAGTCCATGAAGGCTATCTGTTGGATCAGTTTACTATGGAATATACAAATAAACGTACAGATGAATATGGCGGCTCCTTTGAAAACAGATATCGTTTTCCTGTGGAGATTGTGCAGGCTATCAAAGAAACCTGCGGTAAGGATTTCCCGGTATCATTGAGATATTCCGCGGTTTCAAAGATGAAGGATTTTCGCTATGGTGCACTTCCTGGAGAAGATTACACCGAGGTTGGCCGAGACTTGGAGGAAAGTGAAAAGGCAGTGAAGTATTTACAGGATGCGGGTTATGATATGCTAAACGCTGATAACGGCACCTATGATTCCTGGTACTGGGCACATCCGCCTATGTATATGCCAAAGAACTGTAATCTGGAAGATGTGGCACACATTAAAAAATTTGTTGATATACCTGTAGTCTGTGCGGGGCGTATGGAGCCGGAAGTGGGGGCAGAAGCAATTGCTGAAGGCCGCATCGACGGCGCGGGTTTTGCCCGTCAGTTTTTGGCCGACGGAGAATGGGTCACAAAGCTTATTGAAGACAGGTTGGATGATATAAGGCCTTGCATATGCTGTCACAATGCCTGTTTCAATTTCAGCCACTACAAAGGTGTGGCCAACGATCAATCCATCTATGATGCGGCACATATTGCGCGCTGTGTCCTTGACCCCAGGACCATGCAGTCCAAAAAATATAAAATTATCCCGACGGCAAACAGCAAAAAAATTGCTGTTATAGGCGGGGGCATCGGCGGTATGGAAACGGCAATAGTGGCTGCAAAACGGGGACATACCGTCACATTATATGAAAAAGGCGATGAATTGGGAGGCGTATTCAATTGGGCGGCGGTTCCGTCTTTTAAAGAAAAGGACAGAGAGCTTTTGACCTGGTATCAAAGGGAAATTGCCAAATACCCGAAGATAGAAATCAGGCTCAATACTGAAATAAAAGATATAGATGCATTAGATGCAGATGAAATTGTGGTGGCCACGGGAGCCAAATCCATCCGCTTGCCGGTTAAAGGTTTTGAAAAGGGAATAGAGGCCATCGAATACCTGTCCGGGGAAAAGAAAGTAGGAGAAAACGTGGTAATTATCGGCGGCGGCCTCACCGGTTGTGAAATAGCTTACGAACTGTATCTGAAAGGTAAAAAACCCGCTATCGTTGAAATGAAACAGGACCTTATAGCAGTTACCGGTGTATGTCTGGCCAATTCCAGTTACCTGCGGGATTTCTTCAAAACCTATGAGGTACCGGTGTATTTGGAAACAAAACTAAAGGAAATACTTGATGATGGCGTCCTGGTTACGGACAAAGATGGCAAAGATTTTAAAATTGAGGCAGACAGTGTCATTTTGTCAGTGGGCTATAAACCTATGCCCCTCCAGGGTTCGGGCAGCCGTGGTAAAACTGTAGGAGATGCGGTGAAGGTTGGCAACTTGAGAACGGTGATTTGGAGTGCCTGGGATGTGGGCATGAAGTTGTAAAAAAGGAGTGATGAAGGCTATGCAGCTTACTTTGGAACAACAACAGATATTAGACGGAAGTCAGGGTGAGACACTTTCCAAGGTTATGAAGACTTTGGTGATGTATGGAGAAGCTTTTGGCGCGGAAAAAATGGTACCCGTTGATAGTGAAAAGGGGCACTTGGTCACAAGTTTCGGATTATCGGTTATGAAGCCGGTGTATGAATTAATGGACCAGCTTATTGAAGCCGGGGCCCTTTCCAAACAGCCTTTTTCCGTAGACCCCCGTCCCCTTGACAAGAACGTGCCGGCGAATTTGTTGCAAAATATATTTTTTAAAGTGATGTATTCAAAGCAGAAAGACTATGATGTGCAGCTGCAAAAGTTGGGCATTATGTCTGATGACGCTTATACATGCACCTGCTATATGGATCAGGTGGGGAACATTCCTAAATACGGGGAAGTTCTGTCTTGGGCAGAATCCAGTGCCGTGGTATACGCAAACAGCGTATGTGGGGCCCGTTGCAATCGTAATTCAGGGATTTTGGAGCTTTTCGGAAGCATAGTAGGATATGTACCGTATTTCGGGCTGTTAACGGATGAAGGTCGCCGTGCTAACTGGATAATAGAAGTAAAAACGGATAAAAAGCCGGAAGCTCAGGTACTGGGCAGTGCCATCGGCATGAAGGTCATGGAAGATGTACCTTATGTGAAAGGGCTGGATAAATGGTTGGGAACCGAGCTTACTCAAGAGGCTAAAGATTATTTGAAAGATTTTGGTGCCGCCACAGCAAGTAACGGTGCGGTGGGATTGTATCATATAGAAAATCTGACTCCCGAGGCGGTGGAAAAGGGTGAGGGATTGATTACAGAGGGGGCTAAAACTTATGTGGTAGATGATGCAGAGCTCGAACGGGTGAAAAACAACTATCCGATAGTATGGAAGGACAGAAATACCGAGCCAAAACTATGCTTTATCGGCTGTCCTCATCTTTCGCTGAACCAGTTGAAGGACTGGACAACCAGATTGTCGGATTCTCTCAAGGCTCAAGGACGTGGCAAAGTAGCCGTCCCAACGGTGTTTACGACAGCTCCCGCAGTACTTGCGGCTTTTAATGATACCCCCGAAAAAGATACTTTAAAAAACATGGGGGTAGTGGTCAGCAGCATTTGCCCCTTGATGTATATGAATAACCCGCTGTGCGGTAAAATGCCTGTAATTACGAATTCAAATAAACTGCGTACTTATACCACCGCACGATACTATACCGACGGGGATATTCTAAAGAAACTTTCCGGGGAGGTGTGCTGATATGAAGCGATTTCAAGGACGTGTAGTGGTGCCCGGTACAGTAGAGGCAGAGGCCCTTGTTTCCCGAGGTGGTTTTAATACCTTGGCCAGCTTTCAAAAAAGTCTCATGTTTGGTGACAAAAAAGCCACTTGCTCGGACCAAAACAATCCGGATTTATATAACAAGGCTATGTACGGTAAAGCCTTGTGCCTGCCTCAAACCATAGGCTCCACAACAGGGGGTATGGTGTTATACTGTGCTGCGGCCCTATCCCGGCAGCCGGCATGTCTGCTGTTCAGTAAGCCTATTGATTCTTTAGCGGCAGCTGGGGTGATATTGGCTGATGTATGGACTGATGCATCCATGCCAACTGTGGATAGCCTTGGTGATGAATTTTTGCAGGCAGTGGAAACAGGCATGACTGTTACCGTGGGGGAAGATGGTGTCGTGGTTATAAAGTGATGTAGCTATTTTTTGTATCAATCAAAAAAGCTTGCCCTTCAACTGAAGAGGGGTAGGCTTTTGCTTTTCAAATTTTAAGTTTTTAAAACTGCATAGGCATTTTTTTATGCAAATATGTTTCTTATGGATTCTATCCCACAAGCAAGAAATTGACTATTTAACAGTGGAATGCTAACTGATATAATTAGGTGTGACAGTTAAAAAGCAATAAGCATGAAAAAAGTTATCTATGGATAGGGTATAGAATAATAATATATTAATGATGAGGGAGTGATCAATGTGGGTATATTTAAAGCAGGGATAGGAGCCTTTGGCGGCGTAATGGCAGACCAATGGCGCGATTTTTTCTATAGTGAATCCATGCCGGTGGATGTATTAGTAGCCAAAGGTCAAAAAAGGGTCGGAGGCAGGAGCTCCAATACAAAAGGCGAAAACAACATCATATCGAACGGTTCAATAATTGCGGTTGCAGACGGTCAATGTATGATTATTGTGGATCAAGGAAAGGTAGTGGACATTTGCGCTGAGCCGGGCGAATTTGTTTATGACACTTCCACAGAGCCTACACTTTTATATGGCGGATTAAATAAAGAAAATATTAAGGCGGTTTTTTCTCAAATAGGTAAGCGTTTTACTTTTGGCGGCGATCCGGGAAAAGATCAGAGAGTATACTATTTCAATACAAAAGAATTGGTAGGAAACAAATATGGTACTCCAAGTCCTGTACCTTTTAGAGTTGTGGATGAAAGAGCCGGCATTGATATTGATATAGGAATAAGATGTTTCGGAGAATACAGTTATAAAATAACCAACCCGATGTTGTTTTATACCAATGTTACGGGAAATGTAGAGAGAGATTATAATAGAAGCGAAATAGATGGGCAATTAAAGTCCGAGCTTATGTCAGCGCTACAACCGGCTTTTGCAAAGATTTCACAAATGGGAATACGCTACAGCGCACTGCCGGGACATACGGAAGAAATAGCCAATGCAATTAATGAAGTATTGTCGGCAAAATGGAGCGAACTTAGGGGGCTTGAGATCATTTCCTTTGGTGTTTCCTCAGTCAAAGCATCAGATGAAGATGAAAAAATGATAAAGGAATTGCAGAGAAATGCGGCTTTTATGGACCCCACCAGAGCAGCGGCACATCTTGTCGGTTCCCAGGCAGCAGCTATGCAATCGGCAGCAAGTAATCCAACGGCAGGGCCTGCTATGGCGTTTATGGGAATGGGAATGGCGCAAAATGTAGGAGGAATGAATGCACAAGGTTTATACGGCATGGGCCAACAAGGACAGCAACCGCCGACTCAACCTCAAACACCTCAAACTACACCGCCACCGGTGGTAGCAGGATGGATATGTGCATCATGCGGGCACCGGGGCAATATAGGGAAATTCTGTGCTGAATGCGGCAAACCCCAACCTGCGCAGGAAGGCTGGGCTTGCTCCTGCGGTGCGGTGAATAAGGTCAACTTCTGTCAGGAGTGTGGCAAACCAAAGCCTGCCGGGGCGCCTTTGTATAAATGTGATAAATGCGGTTGGGAACCGAAGGATCTCAATAATCCACCCAAATTCTGTCCGGAATGTGGGGATGTATTTGACGAAAAGGATCAGCAATAATATAGATAATGTCATATTATGTAAAACATCTTGTAGGGGCGGTCTTTGACCGCCAGCTACGAATAGCCCCACGCCTTGCTATAGGTGGTTGTTTTTTCTTAAAATATCACTTGGTTTACTATGGTATCTGAGCGCAGCGAAGGATCTTAATCCTTCCGGCAGGATTTAAAATGTTGGTTCAGAAGGTATAAAATTTAGCGTTAGATATACATAATTTGTGTGGTTTGTAATAAAGGGGGAGATAACAATAAGCGTGCAAGTAACCAATTACAAATGCCCGTCCTGTACGGGTCCCCTTAAATTTTCTTCTGAAAGCGGTAAGCTTCAGTGTGAATATTGTGAAAATGTTTACGATGTAGCAACTATTGAAGCTCTATATGAAGACGCAAATAAAGCAGCTGCAGAGGCCAAAGAGCCTCAGTGGGATATTGATGCTGCCGGCTCTCCATGGAGTGAGATGGAAGCCAAGGGCTTAAAGGTATATAACTGCCCCTCCTGCGGAGCAGAAATAATAACAGATGAAACTACAGCCGCCACCAGTTGCCTTTATTGCGGAAATCCTACCGTTGTACCGGGACAATTGGGCGGGAATCTAAAACCGGATTATGTAATACCTTTTAAACTCAATAAAGTGGCAGCTATGAAGGCCTTGAAGAACCATTATAATAAAAAGCTGCTACTCCCAAAAGAATTTAAAGACGAAAATCATATTGAAGAAATCAAAGGCGTATATGTGCCTTTTTGGCTCTTTGATTGTGATGCTGATGCCTATATACAATATAACGGGCAAAAAGTTCGAATGTGGAGCTCTGGAGATTATGATGTTACGGAGACCTCTCATTATAGAGTAACACGCGAGGGTGAGATATACTTCCAAAAAGTACCTGCGGATGGTTCCACAAAGATGCCCGATGCCCATATGGATGCTATTGAACCCTATGATTACAGTGAAATGGTGCCCTTTTCCACGGCTTATTTGCCCGGATTTTTCGCTGATAAATATGATGTGGATGCGGAGGAAAGCGCCCAAAGAGTCAATGTCAGGATGAAAAACAGCACCACAGATGCATTTGCTCAAACAGTGAGTGAATATACTA
This sequence comes from Clostridiales bacterium, assembly GCA_012522255.1. Lineage (GTDB taxonomy): Bacteria > Bacillota > Clostridia > Lutisporales > Lutisporaceae > JAAYKT01. Next base: position 11,719 of record JAAYKT010000040.1, on the reverse strand, counting down.
CTTGCAGCGTGAACCGGGCGGACATAGAAATGAAACAAGGGTCAATTAAATATGCTTTGCTGCCTGTATGGCTTTTGGCAACCAAATGGAAAGGCAACAATTATTTATTTGCCATGAATGGGCAGACAGGCAAGCTCATAGGTGACCTGCCTATTTCCAAAAGCAAACTTTTTGGTTGGTTTTTCGGTATTTGGGGCGGGATGGCTGCTTTAATGGGCATAGCAATGTTCTTTCTGGGCTTTATTTAGGAGGTGGAGAGAATGAGAAAAAGAATACCTAATATTTGCTTACTAATGCTACTGATCTTATCCTTATTCAGTCCACTATATTTATTTGCGGGATCAGGAGAATTGGACTATGTCACCGACGGGGCAGGGCTTTTGACAGAAGATGAACGGGTTGAATTAAATGATAAGGCCAAAGAGGCTTCCGAAAGATATGACTGTGACATTATGATAATAACTGTTGATGACAAAGGGGATGCCCATATAGAAGACTATGCTCAGACAATCTATGATCAATACGATTTGGGTTACGGCGAAGATAGAAGCGGTATAATGCTTATAATCAGCATGGCAGAGCGGGATTACGATATAATGGCACACGGCTATGGCAATGTGGCTTTCACAGACTACGGGAAGGACAGACTGGCGGATATGTTTTTGCCGGGTTTGTCTATGGGTGACTATTACAGCAGTTTTAATGTTTTTATAGAAACCTGTAATAGTTATCTTGAGTCGGCGCGGTTTGGAGAGCCTATAGATATAAGGACTGATCCCGATAGTAAAAAGAAAACAGGCAGAATAGTTTTAGCAATAGTGCCTTTTATTATTGCACTTTTAACTGTAGTTGTTCAAAGTAGCAAGATGAAAACTGCAAAAATAAAACTCAGGGCAAACGAATACATCACCGATGAAGGATTGAAACTGACGGGCAGGGAAGATATATTTCTGTATAGGAACGTTATACGCACAAAACGGGAAAAGGCCAAGAGTTCGTCCGGGGGAACAACTATTAATTCCCACGGTTCCTCACATAAATCAGGAAAGTTTTAAATAGACTCAGGTATCGATCAATATTCTCATAGTTTATTTACTTTGAATATTTTATAAAAAGGAATATAATTGAATGTATCTAATAAAAAATGTCATTATTTGCGAGAAAATTAATAAATGTAAATGAGGTGATCTCAGGAACTCGTACTAAGGGGTATGCATGAATCAGATATAGCGGCAACGAAAACTGAATCATGTAATCAATATAAAAAAGGGGATGTAGAATTATATGAGGCGAAAAATTATTTGCCTATTACTGTCATTTGTCATGATAATCGGTCTTATACCTACTTTTAATACAACCGTCTCAGCAGCAGCGGCTGACGTCGATATGGATGCTCTCACCGCCTTGGGTATTGATACCGGCGAAGCACCGGAGGGCTATGACCCGTACAGTACGGACAACCCCTATGGCAGAAATACTATCCAGGTGGCCCCTGTCAACGAGCTTTATAAGGTCGGGTTGGATACAAAGGTGCAATATGGCGAGTCTTATAATTACGGCACAAGCACACTCCAAAGCGGCGGAAACACTGCCGGGCATGAAGAAACAAAAACCGGTGTTGAGATGCACTCAGTCCTATACGGACATAACCAGTGGGACAAGGATGAGGAATACATTTTAGGGTCCGGAGAGTCTAAAAGCCTGTTCAGTGGAGGTACCACTGCTACTGTAGGGAATTATACATTAATCAGTTCAGGTACAATAAAGGATATAAATGCTTCCAATATTCCAGGAAACGGTTACTTGAAAGAAGCTAAAAATGCCTATACACAGTTTGACAGTTTTAAATATGCCATGTCCTCCGTGACAACGGGGAATTTTGATGGCAACAAGGAAGGCCTAAAGGCTCAGACAGCAATGGTTTATACCGCCGAATACAGTAAAAACGGAGGACTATATCTTCGCTTTGGAAATGCGGCATCGGATAATTACGGCTCAAATGCAAAAGAGCTTTTAAGTACAGCAAAAGAAATTGGAAATCCGGATTTAAAATATGAAGGTGAGCTTGTCGAAAACTTTGCCGAAAATCCATACCAATTACGCAACTATCTTCAGATTACAACAGGTGACTGGAATAATGACGGCTTGGACGAGGTAGCAGTCTATATACCGGAAAAGGGTAATTCACGTATCATTATTTATGCATTGCAGCTGACGGAAAGCGATAACAAATCCGAAGCATTTAAGAATCCTGACAAGTGGAAAGTTGCATGGACTTATTACCTTCGCGAGGGTGATGTGGTTTCCAATATGGTGTCTTTCACAAACGGTGATGTGAATCAGGATGGTATAGATGATTTGGCGGGTACCTGGGGTTATTATTACGGACCTGAACAGAACAAAGGTTCCAAGGCTGTTGTTATGTTTGGTGGCAAGGGCAGCAAAATGTTACAAAAATCACAGGAATTTGACCTGACCTATGGGACATCCAATATTGTTCGTGCATCCTTTGCATACGGTGATATGGCCGGTGCAAACAGCAAGTCGCTTATATTGTGCGGGCAATCCGATGCGGATCTTCGTGCCGGAAATACACAAACCCGCTATGCAGCCCTTTATGACTGGAATGGTAATTCTTTTGTCACAAACATAAAGCAGAATTTCGATTTGTTTGAACATGATGGGGACAGTTATACCTGGACTGTTATGGGTACCAGGTCCGAGCCCCAAAAAGATAAGTTTTATTCACTGCCTTTTTGTGTATCCAATACGGCAATGATCGGGCAAGGTCTTGGCAAAGGTGGCGACTTGCTTTATTTTGACAGCTTGATCATAGAGTATACGGAGGATGGGCTCAAACTAAAAGAAGCTTGGGATAATACTGTCGCCATGCAATCAGATATAAGTAACTGTGTTGATTATGTGGAGTACGATGGGGTAGCCGGAGATCTGACAGGGAAAACCGGGGCAAGTACCTTTGCAACTATGATTCAGACACTTTCTGATAACAAAAGGCAAGGGACGGCCTCTTATACTGTTGAAGGTTCCGTTACTTTACCTAAATATGAGGTTCAAAGTTATTATAAAAACTGGTTTTGTAAAATTTTTAAAATAAAAAGTTATCGAATTGTACAAAACGGGACAATAACGACCTCATCTGTGAGCCCGGTAGAGGTTGAGTATCCAAAACTTGAAATGGGTAAGGCTTATATGGTAACGGTAGATCCAACTGATAAAATAAGGCGTACAGAAGAAGACTTTTCAACAGGCATTTGTCTTGCCAACACGGATAGGGACTCCAGCTACATGAGTTACAGCGGCAGGCACTACTTTACATATACCGACCCGGAGGTGCTGACAGTTCTGGCTTCCCCACCCTATTTTAAGGACCTTTTAGACAGGGATGACCTATCGGGAAACTATGGGGAGTCAACGACGAGCTATTCCTCAACAAAAGGTTCCGGGTCAGGAAGCACATCATCCGTCACTATAAGTGTAGGTGCCTATGTGTCTTATGAGCAGGATTTTAAAGTTTTCGGCGTTACTGTGGCTTCTGTGGAAGCGGAAGCCGTAGTAAAAGCCGGATTCACATGGGATACGGAGACCACCAGCACTTTGGAACAGACAATAACATACACAGCTTCCTCCGGTGAAGATATGGTTGCCTTTTATTCCATACCCATGGAAATCTATGAGTATAAATCTTATGTTCCCGATGGCAGCGGAGAATATGATGAAGTTCTGACGACGGTCAATATCCCCCACGAAGCCGCGGTAAGGCTGCTTTCTTTGGATGAATATGAGTTTATCGCCAAGGATTATAGTGTGCTGCCCAAAATAGCCGATAATGTTTTGACCCATGAAATAGGAAGTCCGGCATCTTATCCGGCTAAAACAGATGGGTATAAGGTTCTGGCGGAATATGATGATGTTCCATCGGCTGTAGGATTCAGCAGTACAGGCGGCGGTTCCGCCATTGCCCAGGAAATAGCCATGTCCAAAGAAAAAAGCAGCGCGTTTTCTATTTCCGGCGGTATCGAAGCAAAAGCAGGGGCAGGAGCCGGTGGTTTTAAAGTCGGTGTGATTGCAGGCGTTGAGGGTGGCGGCGGCAGTGTGGATATTACAACAAACGGGAGTTCTTTTACCGGTGAGCTGCAGAATATGCCCATAGAAGCCCAACCCTACGGTTACGGAATGAACTGGAAGATTTTTTGCTATATATACAGCAATGCAGGCTCCACATTTCCTGTTGTGAGTTATTTAGTAAGTGATGTGCATAATCCGCCGCCTTTACCGGAAGATTTTAATCAGAATACGGCGGAAACCACTTCCGATTCCATAACTCTTGATTGGACCTATGACAGCACTATAGCGGGCTTCAGGATTTACCGATATTACGAATTCCCTGAGGGATCAGGCAGCTATGAAGTTGCTTTCGTTCCCTTTAATAAAGGCCATAAGGATGGAGGTTTATATCATTTTAGTTATGTGGATGTGGGATTAAGTCCTTATTCGGAATATAAGTATCAAATAAAGTCAGTCCGCGGCCTCGATCCGAAAGAAAGTATTTATAGTGAACCGCTGATTTGCAGGACAAAAACAGAAAAGGGCTATCCTGTAATAAGCCTTAACGGCCTTGACGGAGAAGGAGTATTGCCCATTTATCCCGATGCTGACAGCACTGTGACTCTTGAAATAAAAGATGAGGATAATTATAACGCATTTGATTATCAATGGCAGAAGGTGACAGGTGGAGATTTCGTCAGTATACCGGGACGCACTTCCCAAAGTTTTACCATAAAAAACGCCGGTGCTGCTGATGATGGTATATATCGCTGCCGCGTTAATACCATATATTATGATGAAACTGCCGCTCAGGAGTATTATATCTCCGCATATTCGGATTCGTTTGCTACGGCATATAGAAAACGTACACCTATTGGTAAGTTAACGGCGCAAGAAATAATAAGCGGAACAGAATCCTCTTTAAAAGCTGATGTGGAGTTTTATTCTGCAAACAAGGGCCATTCTTCGGCGCCGTCAGGGAATGTTACTTTTATGGTAAAGGGAACGGATTATTTGTATGGCAAAACCGTTAAACTCGACCAACAGACCGGCACAAAGTATTTTGAAGATTTAAAGGAATCAAAGTTATACTCTACGGCTTCTCTTACAATCCCGGGACTGGCCAAGGGAGTTTATACGGTTACCGCATATTACAGCGGAAGCAAAGTATTTAAAGACTATGATATTTCCAAAGAAACATTTGTGGTTATAGGTGATGCCCAGGCATATAAATTGGATCTAAAAACTAAAGAAAACGGTGAAGGCACCACTAAATTTACCTATGGGGATCATGTCTATTCTTCATTATCCCGCATAGGTAAGGATGCCGGCGGTAACATCACATCTACGCCGATAAGTGCTTTGTTTAAACTGAGGGATGTCAATGAGGAGACCGGCACTGATTTTCAATCCGATAGCCTGACTCCAAGTATAGGCAGCTATATTGTAGATGCTTATATAGGTGGAGATTTAGTGGCTTCGGAGAACTTTACTGTTTCAAAGAAACCCATCACGGTGCGGATTGAAAATAAGACAAGTATCGATGCGGGAACCGTGTCGTCCAATGAGCCTGTAATACAATGTGCTGATATCAGCCAAGTTGACTTGGAAAATTTAAAACTCGATTATATCACCACGAACACAGCAGGAAATATCGTCACCCTTGATAATAGTACGGAGCCGGGAAATTATAAGGTGATCGCATCTATAGGGCCTGATACTCCTTCAGACTTATACAACAACTACAGCATAACGTATATGCCGGGCAATTATACTATTATAGGGCTTACTTACTGGATGGAAGTAAAGGCGGAACCTTATTCTTCCGATGGTGCCGTAAGGCCGGTGGGAACAGCAGGCATCACCAATGAAACATCAGCCAAAGCAAAATATTCATCGGGTAGCGTAGTGGTTCTATATGCGGCACCCAAGGCAGGTTTTGAGGTCGATAAATGGACTGCTGTTTTTGAAGGTTCGCCGGTAAAGGTGCAATCTGGGGGGAGTACATTCATTCTTGACATGCAGGCTTGCGATGTGGATGTAACCGTTACTTTCAGACCATCACGGATTGGCTTGACAACCATTGCAAGTCCAAGTGCCGGCGGAACCGTGAGCTGCAGCGACCCCACATTTTCATCCGGTGCCATTGTCGGTTATGGTGCGGAATTTGGGTTCAAGGCTTATCCTGCAGCGGGCTACCATTTCAAAAGCTGGAGAATTATAAGCGGTGCCAAAACCGAGACCAAACAAGGTTTATTAAATGATGACGGTACCAATGAACTGATCATAACCGTGGGGGAGGCTTCTACGATAGTTTATGCTGATTTTGAACGGGACGGCTATAGACTGGGGCTTGCCGGAGATATAGCTGCATATTATTGGTATGACAATGATAACGATCCTTCCACAGATAATATCAAAAAAAATGTTTCAAACGGCGGGATCATTCCGGGAGATACTGTAATAATCGTTGAACCAAAAGTGGGTTATAGTGCCGATGAAGGTGCATTCTTTATTCTAAACGAGGAAGAAACAGAAGAAATTTCGAAGTTGGAATTCATAATAACCGGAGATAGTTTTGTATCTTTACAGACAGTCAGAAACAAATATAAAGTGTCATTAATCTCCGAAAATGGTTATATCACAGCCAAAATTAACGGAGTTTTGAAAAACGAAAATGAACTGAAAACCGTTTTGGGCGGTACGGCTATTGTTTTTGAAGCCAAGGCAAAACGCGGTTATATATTCGATCATTGGGAAGTAAACGGGGACGAGTGCGGAGATGAAGAAACCTTTACCATAACTGAATTAGGTGAGAACTCATCTGTCGAGGCAGTATTTACAGGCAATATACCATATACGGTTAAAGCTGACGTCAGCAATGAGAGCCGTGGCAGCATGAAATATACTCTGTATGATATCTACGGTGAATTGATTGAAGAATCTGTCACTATGCCTGAAGAATTAACTGTCTATGAAGGTGAGTCCATTGTTTTAATCGTCAGTGTCAAAACCGGGAGCATGGTGGAACAATGGCAGGTGAATGATGATAACATTTACACGAATGAAAAGACTTATACCATAGATGAAATAGAAGATAATATTGACGTTACTGTATATCTTAAGGCAGCCAGTAGTTATATGGTGTATTTTGCAGCGGAAAAGGGTGATATAGATGATATACATGGAACCTTATCCGCAAAAATGGATGGCAAATCATTTGAAAGCGGTGACCTTTGCTACGGCGGAAGCAGCTTGAGGTTTAATGCAGAGCCGGATAGCGATTATATGCTTGATTATTGGACTGTAACAGAAGGAGATCCCAGTGAAACGGAAGAGGATGCAGCTACGGATGAAGACAGGATAAATATTGTAGAGCCGGTACTAAATGTGGATTCACTATGGAAACATATGACGGTTAGAGCATACTTTTCTGACCTTCAAATCAGCACAGTTACCCTTGCAGTCTATGATTCTGTGTATGGTGAAATTGGCGATTCCAATGGGATCTCGGAAATAGTTTATATTACTCCCATAATACCGGATGATGATGGCATAAGGAATAGTGATATGGAAAAGGTCAGAATGGGCGGTACCGTAAAAATGACTTTCAAACCGTCAGAACGTTATGGGACTGATGCGGACACACTCACAGAAATATTCGAAAATCAAATTAATAGTGATGCATTGATAGATATTGAAAACAATGAGGATGATAATGAGTTTACTGTCACTATAAGAAATTTGGGAAAGGATATTGACCTTAGTGAGGAAAACATCTATTACAGATTGTATAATATTGAAATTCCGGATAGTGCTCACGGCAATGTAATAGCTGATTATTCAAGAGCTAAAAAAGGAGAAACCATAACCATAACGGTTACCCCCGACAGCGGTTATGAATTAAAATCCTTGGACATCAACACAAGTAGGGAAATAAAACAGACTGATGACTTTGAATATATTTTTGAAATGCCGGGAAAGGATTTAATTATCAGTGCTGAATTTGAAAAGATATCTTATAAGGTAACGCCGGCTGACAGCCCTAATGGCAGTATAAAAGCAGATCATAAAAAGGCGCAAGAAGGAGATGTCGTAACACTGACAGTCACACCTGATAGCGGATATAGGCTAAAGTCTTTGTGGACAGATCCGGGATGCAAACTAACTAAAATAGAACCATTGATCTATAGTTTTGTCATGGTTGATGGGGATGTAACAGTTACCGGGATATTTGAAAGAATCCCATCCGATGATGATGACAGTGGAGGCTCGGGCAAAGGCGGCGGTTCCGCTCCAAAATCCTCAAAGAAAGATAAAGAAGAAAGCACAGTACCGACTAAGACAGGGGTCAATATAACTATAGACGGGACAATTGCAAATGTGGATATAGATGCGGCAGGCTTAAATGAAATCCTTACGGAAAACGGAGAGGTACCTTTTGATTTTACCGATTTCGGTGACATAAATGAGGCTGTCATACCCGGCAGATTGATTGGCATGATTACAGAAAACGAAACAATAAATACGCTTTCAATTTCATTGAATGCGGCACATATGACTTTTGACCGCCAGGCACTTTTGGCAATAGGAAGCAGTGACCCGGATGATATATTTATTTCGGCAAGTATTATTGGTGATAATATGCTGACAATAGAACAAAGAAGTATGGTTAAGGATAGACCCGTCCTTGATCTGACAATTACATCCAAAGGTAAAGCCATATCTGATTTTGGGCAGGGAACAGCTAAGGTCAGTATGCATTATATTTTAAAAGAGGATGAAAACCCGGGGGCCATAGTTGTCTGGTACCTAAATGATAAAAACGTTTTGGAATGTGTTAACGGGTACTACGATGCAGAAACAAAAACCGTTAATTTTACAACGAATCATTTTTCAAAATACATCGTCGGATATGTACCTTTTAAAGATGTTTCAAGTAATGCCTGGTACTTCGACAGCGTTTCTTTTGCATACGGGAACGGCTTATTTACCGGAATAAACATGGACGAGTTTGCACCGGGAATTCCTATGACGAGAGGAATGTTCGCAACCGTACTTTGGAATATGGAAGGGAAGCCGGAGACAGAGAAAGATGGTAGCTTCGGCGATGTTGAAACCGGTAAATGGTACGAAAAAGCAGTTAACTGGGCTTCCTCACAAGGAATTGTCTCGGGGTACGGGAACGGGATCTTCGGTGTCAATGATGAAATCACCAGAGAACAGGCGGCAGTAATACTTATGAATTATGGTAAGTTTAAGCATTATAATATAATAGTTGGTGCAGGTTTATACCAATACACTGACGGAGATAATGTCAGTGAGTGGGCAAAGGGAGCCTTGAAATGGGCAAACGGTATGAAGCTTATTACGGGAGTGGACGGCAATACCTTGGTACCAAAGGGAAAAGCAACCAGAGTAGAGATTGCAACGATTTTGCAACGATTTATGGGTACCGTAGCTCGTTAATTCGTTTAATATAGTGATAGTAACAACCATAAAATAAAAAAGGCCGGAAGGCCTTTTTTGTTTTATGCCGGAATTCCCTGATAGGAAACATCTCCGAATTTCGCGTAATTCAACAATCTGTTTTCTCTAAAAATATTGAAACCTATATATCCCCTATCTATTAAGCCTTTTTGTTCATCGAAATTTTCCAACCCGGACATATAAGATGAAATAGGCTTGTTGTAGCTTTCTATTGCCATGTCTTTATGAAGAATAAATCTCCATAATCCATCGGGATTTTCAGAGGATGAGTATTTCCTCTTTAAGGCCTTTATTTTTAATCCGTTTTTCATTATGTTATAAAGGCTGAACATATTTTGCGGTGATACGGTGCAAAGCAGGTGCCTGTAGCCCAATGTTTCCACTTCTTCTGCAGCATATTGCAAAGTGATGCTCTGAAGGGCATTACCTCTATATTCCGGATGCACAACAGTAGTTTCCAGGTGCACAACTTTAGCCATTTGGCTTTTCGGCAAATCAATGTCATAAGCCAGGCTCTTACTGTCCAAACCCGGGAAACTGATATAACGATAAGCAATTAAATTATTTGCTTCGTTGAAAACACCTATGATTTTGGCACCTGATTTCATATCATCAAACATTTCTTCATATGAGTCCATAAACAAAACATTTTTATCCGGAAGATTATTGTAAACATATTTTTGCAATTCAACTACACGGTTAAGCTCCTTAATATGCATTGGTTTCATATAGAAATTTTCAGGGTAAGATAAATCATTTGTACGCCTGTTTAAAATTCCATTTGTCATCATAATAGGCAACCTCCTTTTCACATATTTATTGACAACCTAACGCATAACATCAAGTTGTCATATTACCAAGTATACACTACCAACCTCCATGTGTCAATGAAGTTGTCAATAAAACTTTTCGCAACTTTAGACTGCCTGAGACTATATTTTCTGTCTAATTATTTTTGAATATTTTCTTGTATGACGGAGTGTCCAAAGAAGAAAGGACTCAAAGTTGTATTATATATACTTTTTATATGAAATGCAAATAAAAATTATGGATAATTTGCTCGTACACATAAGTGGATAGAATTTTATCATAAAAAAACTTAGACTTTGACAGGATAGATTAGCCTATACTGTAGACTTATAGACCAATTTTTGTATTTTACCTGATATGTTAGGAGCATTTCCAACATAAAGAATAAGGTCGTCTGCATAAAAGACCAATTTCGGCCCCGGGGACAGATATAAATGGCCGGTTCTTATTATTCCTATAATAGTAGCTCCCGTGTGTTCCCAAAAGCGTATTTCGCCGATTGACTTTCCTATTATGGGGCTGTCTGCCGGTACTTTTATTTCAAGAGGATAGATAATGCCAACATTGCGAAGAATCATAGCCTGTTCAATTATTAGGTCGATTTTTTCAAGGATAGAATCTTCGATATTACGCCTATTCAAAGAAAGGTTGGCTATTTCTTCTCTCAGTGTCAATATGCTGTCTTTGGACTGATATTCTTTTATAAAAGTATCGGCTGCCGTTTTGGATTTTATAATGACACCTTTTCTTTCTACAATTTCAACAACTTCCAGATCTTCAAGAAGTTTTAGTGCCCTTCTTATGGTTTCCGGTGATACGCTGTATTTACCGGAAAGTGTGGAGCGGCCTTTTACAACCTCGCCTATTTCCCATTCATCATTTAATATGCTGTATGCAATATCCACGGCTATTTTTTCGTATTTTGCAACGGTTTTCTTTCCGCTTATTTCATCTAATTTCATAATAGCACCGTCCACTATTTAATAATAATTCTTAACTATATATTTTCATTTTTCGTCATTTATGTCAAGGGTTTTTAAAAACTATAGCAAAGCATGAATCGGTGCCACAGAGGAAAAGCAACCCAAAATCGCCATTTTCAAATATCATCGGGTACTGTTTATTATGCGTAAAGTGATTGATTCATTTAATAGTTGTGTTACCCATAATTGCAATACATATATTGTATAAAATTGCATTTTTGCATTTCGTATCATGGATAATTGATGAAGGGTACACTTTTAAAGATGCAAGGAAAAGTGATATAGGAATAACAATGCATAAGTATTAAAAAATAATTATATTTATACTTGCTTATATATTCTATAGTAGGTATAATTATAATTATATTTGA